>JAFYWO010000058.1 GCA_017557925.1 Alphaproteobacteria bacterium
ATAGTATACACTTTTTTTTGAAAAAAGTCAATTACAATGCTATTGAATCCCAAAAAAAATAGGAGTCTTAATATAGAGTAAAAAAAATCAAAAAATTGTTAGTAAAATATTTAAAAATATTTGAGTGGATTTTGTGGACGTTTAAAAGAAAAAAAATCATTTTATTATTAGTATGATAAGTTAAATTTAAAAAAAATATTTCAGATGACTATTGTAATCTGGTGTCTTTTTTTTCATTATGTGAATGGTTAAATAAAAAAATGATTTTTACCAAAAACACAATATATAGTATCTGTTTACTTATTTTTAACACAATATATAGTAGAAAGCATTTCAGTGGCAAAAAAATAAATTTAACAATTAAGTAAGAAGGGAAGGTTATAAAATGGCAAATGAAGAGTTGCAAAAGCCGATGGCAAAAAAATATAAAATGCCTTTTAAAAGTATAACAAAAAGAGATGGGACATTGGCTGATTTTGACAGCGACAAAATTTACAATGCCATTTTAAGAGCCGGAGAAAATACAGGAGAATTTGGTTCGGAAGATGCATGGTTATTAAGTGCGCAAGTTTTAAAGATTTTATCCCATAAATTTGACGAATCTTTGCCTTCTATTGAAGATATTCAGGATATTGTTGAAGAAGTATTGATTTCTAACAATTATTTTAAGACATCTAAAGCTTATATCTTGTATCGCGATAAAAGAACCAGAATGAGAGGCGATGGAAAAACAGTTGTTGATGTTGAAAGTTCTATAAATGAATATTTAGAGAATCTTGATTGGCGTATTAAAGAAAATGCGAATCAAGGATATTCTAACGGTGGTTTGATTTTGAATGTTTCCGGTAAAGTTACGGCTAACTATTGGTTGTCACACGTTTATCCGCACGAAGTTGGTGAGGCACATAGAAATGGTGATATTCATATTCATGATTTAAGCATGTTGGCTGCGTATTGTGCCGGTTGGTCTTTGAAGAATCTTTTAAGAGAAGGTTTTAACGGTGTTCCCGGAAAAGTAGAGGCAGGAGCTCCAAAACACCTAAGTTCTGCAGTTGGTCAAATGGTTAACTTTATGGGAACTTTACAGAACGAGTGGGCAGGTGCGCAAGCTTTTTCATCAGTTGATACTTATTTAGCTCCTTATGTCAGAAAAGATAATTTATCATACGAGCAAGTTGAACAATGTATGCAAGAATTAATTTATAATTTGAATGTTCCTTCTCGTTGGGGTTCACAGACTCCGTTTACTAACTTTACTTTTGACTGGGTTTGCCCTGAAGATTTGCGTGACCAAAAACCTTACATTGGCGGTGTTGAGCAAGATTTCACATACGGCGAGTTAAGCAAAGAAATGGGCATGATTAACAAGGCATACATCAACGTTATGATGGGTGGCGATGTTATGGGTAGACCATTTACATTCCCTATTCCTACATATAATATGACTTGGGATTTTCCTTGGGAAGATGAAAATACTGAACTTTTGTTTGAAATGACAGCTAAATATGGTTTACCTTATTTCCAAAACTTCTTAAATTCATCTTTAAAACCAGGGCAGATTCGTTCTATGTGTTGCAGATTACAACTTGATTTAAGAGAGTTGTTGGCAAGAGGTAACGGTTTGTTTGGTAGTGCAGAGCAAACAGGTAGTGTAGGTGTGGTAACTATTAACTGCGCAAGATTAGGATATGTGTATAAGGGTAATGAACAAGGCCTTTTCCAACGTCTTGACGAATTGATGATTATATCTAAAACATCATTAGAATTAAAGAGAAAAATCATTCAACGTTTAATAGATAATGGTTTGTTCCCATTCACCAAGAGATATTTAGGAACTTTGAGAAATCACTTTTCTACTATCGGTGTTAACGGAATGAATGAAATGATTAGAAACTTTACTGATGATAAGCACAGTATTGCGGATGCGTGGGGACAAGAGTTTGCAGAGAAATTCTTAGACTTTATCCGTGACAGATTAGTGAAGTTTCAAGAAGAAACCGGTCACATGTATAATTTGGAAGCAACTCCTGCAGAGGGAGCGACAACCAGATTTGCAAGAGAAGACAAAAAGCGTTATGTTGGTATTATTCAAGCAGGTGTCATGAATAAAAACGGAGAAATTGATGCTCCTTTCTATACTAACTCTTCTCAATTACCGGTTGGTTATACTGATGATCCTTTTGAAGCATTGGATTTGCAAGCTAAATTGCAATCAAAATATACCGGTGGAACAGTGTTACACTTGTTTATGAATCAGAGGATTTCATCTGCAAAAGTTTGTCGTGATTTTGTGAAGAAAGTTTTGGCAAATTATAGACTTCCATATATCACGATTACACCGACATTTTCCGTATGTCCAAAACACGGATATATTGCCGGTGAGCACGAATTCTGTCCTATCTGCGATAAAGAAAAGAAGGCAGAGAAATTAAAAAAACTTGCAAATATGCAAAAAGTGGTGTAATATATAAGGTTAGTGAAAGGGTTTATTATGAATAATATTGTTAATATTGAAGATGTAATTTTGGATGATTCAGAAAGACAACGTTGTGAAATATATAGCAGAGTAATGGGGTATATTCGTCCGACCACAGAGTACAACGTTGGTAAAATGGGTGAATTCAAATCAAGATTATGTTTTTGCGAGGATAAAGCTATTGATGGTTGTGATGCTCGTGAATGTGTATGTAATGAATTAGCATTGGCAGCAGAATAATTTATGGCTTTTAGTTTTAGCGGAAACATAAAATGAATCCTATTAGAATCGGCGGTATTGAGAAATTCAGTATCGTCGATTTTCCAAATAAGATGGCTTGTGTTGTTTTTATGCAGGGCTGTCCGTGGCGTTGCCCTTTTTGTCATAATGTTTTTTTACAGCAAGCAAATGCCGAAACAAATATTGTTTGGCACAAGGTTTTAGACTTTTTAAAATTAAGAAAAGGTATGCTTGATGCGGTTGTTTTTTCAGGCGGAGAACCTCTTTTACAAAAAGGACTAAAAAAAGCTATAGAAGATGTAAAATCTTTAGGATATGAGGTAGGGTTACATACTGGAGGTTTTTATCCCGAACATTTTAGAGAAATTGTAGATTTAGTAGATTGGGTTGGTTTTGATATTAAAGCACCTCTGAAAGGTGATAAATACAAAATCGTTACCGGCGGTGTTGCTGATGTGAATAAAGTTTTAGAAAGCCTTAATATTCTCATTGAATCGCAAAAAAACTTTGAGTGTAGAACTACTTGTGATCCTAGATTTTTGAGCATAACTGATTTGTATGAAATTGCAAATACTCTTAATAAACTAGGTGTAAAAGAGTATTATTTACAGAAATACAGAAAAGTAGAAACAGATACAACTGCCTCTGAAGAAAAGAGTCTTGAGCTTGTAGAAAATAAAGAGTTAAACAAGCATTTAGGACAAATATTTAATATCTTTGATATTAGGAAATAATTATACTTACTCAAAAAAGTGTTCAGACTCCATTTTTTTCTTTACTTTTTCAAAAAAAAGTGTATACTATATACAGATACGTGTCTAATTATTTTGTGAGTGTGAGATGAATAAAAGATATCTATTTAGCTTGGTAATGGCTATTTTTGTAGGTTATATCAATATCGCATTGTCAGATGTCTGCAA
>JAFYWO010000059.1 GCA_017557925.1 Alphaproteobacteria bacterium
CTAAAAATAGAATTAAAAATTTTTTCATATAATACTCCTATATTTTCTAAAATCAAAAAAGAACGTATCTTGTAAATCAAAATTTTTAATAGTCAAGAAAAATTTACATTTTTAATAAAAAATTTATCACGTTTTCTAAATATTTTTTTCTAAGATTCTGATAATCCAAATAATATGCGTGTTCCCAAACATCAACATTAAATATCGGCTCTTTTTTGCTTACAAGCGGAGTATCACCGTTTTTTGTGGTAATCACTTCTAAATTACCTTTTTCATTACGAACAAGCCAAACCCAACCGCTACCAAAAACTTTCATACCTTCATCAACAAGTTTTTCTCTAAAGTCTTCCAAACTTCCGAATGTATCAATAATCTCTTTTCTAAAATCTGCACCAAGTTTTTGACCAATTCCAAAAGATTCCCAATACATATTATGGTTATAAACTTGTCCTGCATTATTATATAAAGTAACTAAATCTTTTTTTTCATAACTGTTCTTAATAATATCTTCTAAAGACATATTATCAAACTCTGTCTGTTTAATCAATTCATTTACTTTATCAACGTATGCCTTATGATGTTTTCCGTAATGAAATTCTATAGTTTTTTTAGAAATAACCGGTTCCAAAGCATTTTCTTTAAAATCCAAATTCATAAAATTTATCATAATTTTCTCCTTTTTGTTTCTAAATACTTTATAATTAACATAAAATCATTATCTTATAATTAAATTTATTTTTTGTTAATAATTGTTGACAACCCTGCATCAATGATTCACAAATAAAATTTATGCATTATTATGCAAATAACAATAAATATAATGGAGAGGAAATAATGAGAGTTCTTTTAATTGAAGATGATTATGCTGTGTCACAAAGTGTAGAAACCATCTTAAAAAAAGAAGGAATGGTGGTAGATACAACAGATGATGGCGAAGATGGGCTTGATTGTGGTAAACTTTATGACTATGACATTATCATCTTAGACTTAAACCTACCGGGTATGAATGGTTACGAAGTTTTAAAAAGTTTAAGAAATGCCAAAGTATCAACACCGGTTCTTATTTTATCAGGTTTATATGAGCCGGATAAAAAAGTTAAAGGTTTAGGTTACGGTGCTGACGATTATTTAACCAAACCTTTTGACAAGAGCGAATTGTTAGCTCGTATTCAAGCTATTGTTCGTCGTTCTAAAGGACATTCCAACCAAGTTATACAAACCGGACTTGTAGAAGTAAATCTTGGCACACAAACAGTTAGTGTTGCAGGTAAAGACTTACACTTAACCGGCAAAGAATATGGAATTATGGAATTACTTTCTTTGCGCAATGGCTCTACCTTAAACAAAGAACAATTCTTAAACCACCTTTACGGCGGTATAGATGAACCTGAATTAAAAATTATTGATGTATTCATCTGCAAACTCCGTAAAAAATTAGAAGTAGCTTCCGGTGGCAAAAATTATATTGAAACTGTTTGGGGAAGAGGATATATCCTAAAAGACCCCGATGAAAAGAAATAGTTTCAATTAGAAGGATTAAGAGGCGGTATCTCCCACACATTACTCGCCTCTTAATTTTTATAAAAAAAACACCCTCTCCATCACTGGAAAAGGTGTTTTTTATTTAGTCTTTGAATGCTCCAAGAAGCCACGCTCCTCCAAACATTCCTACCAACCAAATGATCGTTCCATATTCAAACGGGATTCCAAACCACGTTTCATCTGGATATGCAGCATCGCTGCAATGTGGCAAGAAAAATATAAATCCTACCACGCACAAAAACAAGCCAAGATTTTCCTTCATATGCTTTGTTTTTAAGACCGATTTGATATACGTTGGCCGACACGCAGATTAAGTTACTTGAATATCCCCAAGAACTATTTTATGATACACAACCTAAAAGTCCGAAGACATTTAAATTGAACAACATAAACAACTCTCTAATACACAAAATAATACTTTATCTTACCTACAGTATATAAAAAATTACACATTCTGTCAACATTATTTATTTACTTTAAAAATTAACCTTAACACCAAACATAATTTCTTCATCATCATTATATTTTGTATTAAAAAATTTATAGCCTGCATACAAATTCAAGTTCTTCGTAAAACTGTATCCACCTTCTAATAAATATTTTTCACCGCTATAAATATTTTCTGTTGTCCATATTTTTTCTGCACTACCATTCAGCCTGAAATCTTCATTATTATAATATATTCCACCTCTAAAACCAAAACTCAAATACCCGTTTTCTTCCATTCCGCCACCATATACCATACTTGGAACACTCATAACATACACCGCCAAATTATGACTTATATTATAAGCTTCTCCAACACCACCTTCCAACTCAAACGCCAACGTATCTTCACCGGTTTTTGGATTAAACTTTTCTTTTAACCCAAATCCTATATCATAAGAAAAAGGATTGAACATAACATCTTTGCCATTTATGGATTTAATTGACATCACATTTAGCTCATCAAGCACATACTTATTTTTACTATCGTAATGCCTTATTTTTGTTTCTAATAAATTTATCTCCGCTCCTTTTAGTAGTCCGTAACTACTTTCCATCAAACTTGTATATGCCGGTTTATATGATATTTCTTGAAAAGCACTACCATTTCTTGCTCCGAACACTACTCCTATACCATTTTGTCCGTGCGATTTTATAGGATTTTCACCAACTTCCAAATCATCAAAATAAAGAGTATTATCCTTAATTTTGCTCCTCTGTGTTAAAAGCACAAAACTTTTTTTACGATATTCTTTTAATTCCAATTTTCTTTCAACATACTGATATTGGATATACTGATACGCTGTTTCCAATACATCTGCTTTTTCATTATCCTTAAGTTCTTCTAATTTAATCATATCATTTTTAATAATATCAACCAAAACCTCTTTTTGCTTACTATTCATCTGAATATAACGATTCTTTAGTTTTGACATTCTTGATGGTCTGTAATTGGTATTTTTAATTAACCCTATCTTATCAACCTCTTTTAATGTTGAAAGCGGAATGGCATTAAGCTTAAATTTTTTTACCAACTCCAAATCAGACTTTGTTGCTTCCAACATAGAAAGCAATAAATACGAGCAATTTTTTGTAAAAAAGTAATACCTTACTTTTGCTTCTTTTAACTCCCACATCAAAGCTATAAAAAGCTCCAACTCATCTTCTGTTAAGTCAAGTTCATATTCCCAAATATCACGATTCTCAATATTATTATAAAGGTTTATTACATCATAATAAGGTTTAATACTGAATGTGCCGTAATACCCTCCATACAATCCTCTAAGAGCATATAAAACTCCACTATCTTCCCCCGTATCTGCCCCAAAATTTGCCCCGTGCGCCAACAGTTGTGCCTCAGTCCTTAAAGTATCAATCCTAAACAAAGTATGCCCAAATAAAGATGACGGATTAGACATATAAGCATTAGTAAAAAGCATAGTAACTGATTTAGCCTGCAAGTCATCTAAATATTGATTATATTCTTCGCATCTGCTCAAATCTCCGCTAACCTTCCCTTTTCTTTTCAAATAAATAAAACGAGCCGGAAAACGACATCTGAGTTCATCATCTTTTTTATTAAATTCGTCTATATGTTTTTCATACTCTTTTTTTGGATCAAACCTACCGTTTTTATCCAAAAAATATTCGCTACTTTCAACAAGCGATACATAAACATTTCCCTTTTTTTGATAATGCAACAACTTATACCAATGATTATCAACATCAGCATCCGCACTAAACGAAATAAAAAGAAAAATAACTACATAAAAAACAAAACGTAACATCTAAAAAACAAAACAGGGTGCAAACAAACTTGCACCCTTTAACAATATTAAGCGTTAGCTAATTCCATAATTTTCAAAGTCAAGTCAACAGCTTCAACATTTTCATTTACAAAAAGATACGCAAAACTTTGTTGTGCTTTAAGACCTAATTCTTTACTGTCAACATTCAAAATACCGGCAATAGTCTCTATAGTTTCGCCCTGACCACGAGAAGCATCCATAGCAAACTGTTCCATATTATTTTCAATCACAGCCAAAACAAGCTTACCTGTTCCGCCGGTAACTCTACCATTTGGATCACAACCTGAAGTGCCCAAAGTAACACCAACAGTATTCATAAATATACCATTAGTTGTCATAGCTAATACTTGAGGAATAATACCTGAATGACCTTTCCAAGCCATAGAACCAAGACCACAACCACCTGTTGAGTCTATTGCATAAGATGGAGCACTTACCATCATAAAAGCGCCAATGCAAGCACTTAAAAGCAGAGATTTTTTCATAAATTTTCTCCTAAAATTATCTTCAGTACACACTCATTTTATTTTTATTATGAATTATGTATAGCACAAAATACAAATAATTAACAAATAAAAAAACACCATAAATTTTACTTGATTTATAAAAAACATCTATTATATTAAACTGGACAGATAAGAGATAATTGGTTGCTGGGTAAATTTTAGCAACCAAATTTTTTCAAACTTTTTTTAAAATTTATACCCGCAAACATATTTGCGGATAACTTTATTTTAGGAGAAATAAAATGGATAAATTTCCTCTGACCAAAAAAGGTTTTTTGAGGCTTGAACAAGAACTAAAAAATCTTAAAGGCATTGAGCGTCCAAATGTTATTGCCGCTATTGCTGAAGCACGTTCTCATGGTGATTTATCAGAAAACGCTGAATACTCTGCAGCCAAAGAAAAACAAGGTTTCATAGAAGGACGCATTCAAGAGTTGGAAGCTGTTATCAGCCGTGCTCAAGTTATTGACCCGGCAGAAGTTCAAGGCGACATTATTCGTTTTGGTGCAACTGTAAATATTGTTGATGTAGACACAGACAAAGAAAACTCATACCAAATTGTCGGCGATTACGAAGCAGATATAAATGAAAATAGAATTTCATTATCATCTCCGCTCGCAAAAGCTTTAATCGGTAAGGCTGTTGGTGATGAAGTTGTATATGTAGCACCAGGAGGCAAAAAGACTTTTGAAGTATTAGAAGTATCATACATCTAAAAATAAAAAAAAGACTAACTATATAAAAAGCCGGAAACAAATTCTGGCTTTTTTTATAGGAGATATAGATGAAAAAATCACTATTTATAAAAAACTGCAAATATGATTACAAAAACAAATGTGATTGCAGTGAAGACGACAAATGCGGTTGCAATTACCCAAATAACATAAATCACAATTTCACAAAAGCATGTTTTGAAGATGATATTCTATCTGATTGCAACATAGAAATTGAAAATAGTTGGAAAAACTATGATATACTGAGCAATAGCAACCAAAAATCTCTAAAAAATCCCAAGAGAGATTATCCGAAATAAAGATTTTTTTTTGCTATTGATTTTTAATTTTTTATTTGTTAGAAAATCATCTCAAGAGATAGTTTTAAGTGTGGGAGAAAACTATCTCTATTTTTTTTATAACTTAAAAATTTTTATACTTTTTTAATAAAAACACTCTAAAATCATAAGAAGTAGATAGTAATATCTATCAGCACATACCCGTGCGGAGCTTTCAACGGCTTTAATAACACACGGTGTTAGGATATAACATCGTTATATTAAGACTTAAAATTTAAGTCTTTAATAAATATATCCCCGACCACACAAGGTCGGGGAGCTTTTAGCGTATACAACAAAAGTTTTACTTTAAAGGCTAAAAGAGTCATTTTGTGTTATATGATTGTTGAACTCTCCGACCGCCTTATAAAAAAAGGTGGTTTTATTTTTTATTTACTTAGTGGAGAATTTAATATGAAAAATGAAAATCAGTATGGACGCTCAATGATAGAAATGTTAGGCGTATTAGCAATAGTCGGTGTATTATCTGTAGGTGGTATCGCCGGATATTCCAAAGCTATGAATAAATTTAAAACCAACAAAATTATAGACCAAATCACTATGATTTCTACAAACATCAGAACATTATACTCCGGACAAAGAACATACAAAGGTCTAAGCAATGCTATGGCTATTGCAACAGGTTGTGTTCCTTCCGAAATGTATGAAGTAAGTGAAGGAACTATAGAAGCAGACCACCCTATAATTAACGCTTTTAGCGGTAACGTAGCCATTATTCCAGCTTGGTATAAAACAACAATGACCGAAAATCATCTTAATGCGTTTATGATAGGATTGGACGGAATACCTAGATCATCTTGTGTAGCTTTAGCAACTACAGATTGGGGAGGAGATGTAGGTTCCGGATTTGCTGCCATTTACGTTGGAGCAACAGAAGATGATATTACACAAACTATCAGTTCTTTTAATACCGAATACGCTACAGAAATAGCAACAAGTGTAAATCTTGCTGCTCCGGGAGATGCTAATTATCCAACTCCAATGTCTGTCATACACGCACAACAAGCTTGCTCAAGCGATACGGACAACTCAATCATTATAGCATATATTTAATTTTTTTTATAAATAACAAAAAAGCGACACATTTTAGTGTCGCTTATAATATGAAATTCAAGAAATTAGAAGCCCATACCACCCATTCCTTGAGCACCACCTTGACCACCACAATGGCAATCATGCTTTTCAGGAATTTCAGTAACCATAGCCTCTGTTGTGATTAAAAGACTTGCAACAGATGCCGCATCTTGCAAAGCTGTTCTTACCACCTTTGTCGGGTCAATAATACCTGCTTTTACCATATCAGTATAAACATCTTCAGCAGCATTATAACCAAAATTGAAATCATTACTTTCTAATAATTTACCGGCAACAACAGCACCATCAACACCTGCATTTTCTGCAATTTGGCGAATTGGAGCTTGAAGTGCTCTACGAATAATATCAACACCAACTCTTTGGTCTTGATTAGCAGGATTTACTTTATCAAGAGCCTTTGTTGCATACAACAAAGCTGTTCCACCACCGGCAACAACACCTTCTTTAACAGCAGCTCTTGTTGCATTCAAAGCATCATCAATACGATCTTTCTTTTCTTTTACTTCAACTTCAGAAGCACCGCCAACACGAAGAACGGCAACACCACCAGAAAGTTTACCCAAACGCTCATTCATCTTTTCTCTGTCATATTCAGAAGATGTTTTTTCCATTTCTCTTTGAATTTGAGCTCTACGAGCTTTAATTTGCTCTTTATCGCCATTTCCATCAATAATTGTTGTATCTTCTTTAGAAACAATAACTCTCTTTGCTGTTCCAAGCATTTCAACAGTTGTATTTTCAAGCTTCATACCCAATTCTTCAGAAATAACTTGACCACCTGTCAATACCGCCAAGTCTTGAAGAATAGCTTTTCTTCTATCACCAAAACCTGGTGCCTTAACAGCGCAAACCTTCAAACCACTTCTAATACGATTCACTACCAATGTAGCCAAAGCCTCACCGTCAATATCTTCTGCCACAATCAAGAGAGCACGACCACTTTGTAAAACAGCTTCTAATATCGGCAAAATTACTTGAAGATTAGAAATTTTTTGATCATAAAGCAATACAAACGGTGCCTCGTATTCTGCAACCATTTTATCAGCATCAGTTACAAAATATGGAGATAAATAACCTCTATCAAACTGCATACCTTCAACAACATCAAGTTCAGTGTCTAAGCCTTTTGCATCTTCAACAGTAATTACACCATCATTACCAACCTTTTCCATAGCTCTCGCCAAATATTCACCGATGCTTTTATCGCCATTTGCAGAAATAGTTCCAACTTGAGCAATTTCTTCAGATGTTTTAATTTCTTTTGAACGAGATTTAACATCTTCAACAACTGCTTCAACAGCCATATCAATACCACGTTTCAAGTCCATGGGGTTCATACCTGCTGCAACGGCCTTGCAACCTTCTTTAATAATAGCCTCTGCCAAAACAGTAGCCGTTGTTGTACCATCACCTGCTTTATCTGCAGTTTTTTGAGCAACTTCTTTAACCAACTGTGCTCCCATATTTTCAAACTTGTCTGCTAACTGAACTTCTTTTGCAACACTAACACCATCTTTTGTTATTTTTGGTGCACCATAAGATTTATCAAGCATAACATTACGCCCTTTAGGTCCCAAAGTAACTTTTACCGTTTTGGCCAAAATTTCAACACCTTTAAGCATTTTTGTTCTAGCTTCAGTTCCAAACTTAATATCTTTTGCTCCCATTTTATTTTTTCCTTTCTAAAAAATTATCTTTCAATAATTGCCAAAATATCGCCTTCTTTAACAATCAAATGAGGCTCGCCATCAACTTTTATTTCTGTTCCTGTCCATTTACTAAACAAAACAACATCACCAACTTTAATACTCATAGGCAAAACCTTACCATCAGGTGTTACTCTACCTTCGCCAATAGCAATAACCTTACCTTCGCAAGGTTTTTCTTTTGCCGTATCAGGTAAAATAATACCACCTGCTGTTTTGTTTTCTTCTTCTACTCTTTTAATTAAAATATTTTCTCTCAAAGGTTTAACTATCATCAGTTCGCTCCTATATTAAAATTATACATAACTAATACTTTAGTTAGTGTTTGGTTTCCAAAAAATCAAGCTTTATTAAAATATTTTTTATTACTTTATAATATTTTTTAAAATTAAATCAAATTTTTCTGCAGCTCTAATATTTGTAAATTCTTTCAAGGTTATTTCTTGAGCTTTTTTTATCATTTCTTTTCTTTCTTCCTCGTGCTCTAAATAATAAACAACCTTTTCTTTAAATTCATCAAAATTCTTATACATTGCAATACTGTCACCATAAGCCTGTTCAATTTCTTGAACATAGTCAGTAAAAATAAATCCGCCACTTGCACTTACATCATAAATTCTGTTAGAAACAAAACCATAATAAGCCATTTCCGCTCTATGGTCATTTAAAACAATTTTTGCATTTGTATAATATTTATGCAACTCATCATTATCCACAAAATCCGCCTTCAAGACATCTGCGTATTCTTTTTTATTCCACTGCTTTCCGTAAAGACTTAAATTAAGTCCCAATTCTTTCGCATATTTCACACTCAATCTGTCCGCACCATAATTATTTGACCCAACAAACAAAACTTCTGTCTTTTTATCTTCTTCAACACCATCATTTTTAAACCTTTCCGGATTCGTAAATTGAGGAACAACATATCCTTTCAATCCTTTTGGTTTGACGTGATGCTCTATAAACTTTTCTGATGCGCTGACAACAACATCTGCATCTTGCAAGAGATAAGGACTTAAACCTTCCATATAATAAACATAGAGTATATTTTTTCTTTTCCAAACAAAATCTTTCGGTATTTTTTTGTATACATAATAACCTTTAAAATAGATTACGTTACCGGCATCTCCAAGATTTAAATTATCATAATCTTCCCTAAAACGATATTCAACATTATAACCTAATTTTTCAAAACCGGCTTTTAAGTCTTTAGCCAAAAAGAAATCACCACATCTTTTATAAGAATATGGTGAAGATATTCTTTTAGAAGAAGGCAAAACAAATACAATTTTTTTATAATCAAGTTCCATTGTATATAGATGCCACATCAATATACAACTCCCTAACATAAAAAAAATAAAACATATAATTAAAAACTTTTTCATAATCAAACAATAAAACTTTACCTCAAAAACTGCAACCATAAAAAAATTTTCCCCACACTTAATATATTGACTCACCATCTAAAATATGATACTATCCACCATACATAAATAATTGGAATTATACTTATGAACTTAAAAACTCTCATTTTTGCCAATATAAAAAAATTAAAACACTTATTTATCCCATTTGCTATTTTTTTTATATTAGCTTCCATTGCCAACACTATAAATCCATATATAACATCAAAAATAATAAACTGTTTTAGCATAGAAACCAAATATCTTGCCATAGATAATATCCTCTTTTGGTTTATCTTATTTATTGCCTTAAAAATACTACAATCAATAATTCAATATTACCTTCAAATAACAAAAGATACTTTTGAAGCAACTTTTAACTCCAATATAACTCTAGAACTATTTGATTACGTTCATCATCATAACATCCGTTATTTTGATGACGAAATGACCGGTCGCATATCCACCGCCATCACCTCAACATCATCTGTATTATATCGTATAACCGGAACATTGCTTTTTGAACTAATTCGCCCTCTAATCAATTTCATTTTTGCTTTTTCTATCATATCCTATTCTTGCCCAAAACTCGCCATTACCATCTTATTATTTTCAACCATTTTTTATTTTATTATAAAAAAACTAAACAAAACAATTTTTAATCTTTGGAAAACTCGTGGAACTTTAGAAAAAGATTACATAGCGTTCAAGACCGATAGCATAACAAACTATAAACTTGTAAAATATACCGGTTCAATATTTAGAGAAAAACTAAACGCTTTCAGAATCTTAAAAAAATATCTCTATACCACCTATGAGTGCGAAAACAATCGTGCATTTTCAACCTTTACTCTAGAATTAACCCAAACTATCTTCGCAATCTCATGCTATATCTCTATCATTTATTTTACACTCTATAATAACCTAAATTTAGGCCTTGCATATTTTTCTTTTGCAACAATCGGTATGATAATCGGTCAACTCCATGCACTATCATTTCTATCTATAAATCTATTGCAAAATTTAGGAGAATTAAAATCAAACACCGATTTAATTTTCAAACCCATAGAAATTAAAGATAAAGAAGATGCTTATCCCTTAAAAATTAAATTACCCTCTATTGTTTATCAAGACATAAATTTCTCATACATAAAAGAAAAAGAAGTTTTCAAAAACTTAAATTTATCTATTAAACCTTACGAAAAAATAGGTCTGGTTGGCTTATCAGGAAGTGGCAAATCAAGCCTTATCAATCTCCTTCTTCGCCACTATACTCCACAAAGAGGACAAATTCTCATAGATAATCAAAATATATCTGACATAACTGAATATTCTCTTCATAAAAACATATCTTACGTTGCTCAAGATGTAACCCTGTTTAACAGAAGTTTGCTTGAAAACATAAAAATAGCTAACCCCAAAGCCTCTTTTGAAGAAATCATAGAAGCATGCAAACTTGCTCATATCCACGATACAATTATAGAACTACCTTATGGATACGAAAGCATTGTAGGTGAGCGAGGAATACTCCTTTCCGGTGGCGAACGTCAACGAATTGCTATAGCTCGTGCTATCTTACAAAACGCCCCGATTCTAATACTGGATGAAGCAACATCTGCACTAGACAGCCAAGCAGAAGTAGCAATTCAAAAAGCCCTCAATAACCTTGTGCAAAACAAGACCGTAATAGCTATAGCCCACCGCTTATCAACCCTAAAAAATATGGATAGAATTATTGTGCTGGATAAAGGCAAAATTATAGAAGAAGGCACTCAAAAAGAACTCCTAAAAAATAAAGACGGAACTTTCAAGCACTTCTATTTTCTCCAAGCAGATGGTTATCTGAATTTAACCCCAAACAAAGGAGATAAATAACTATGAATATTTATAAATTCTTCATCTCCATCATAAAAAAATGCAAATTATATTTTTTTGCTTCATGTATTTTATCTTTACTACCTTCATCTTTATCTGCATACAGTCATGTTTATCAGGCAAAAATTTTAAGTTATATCGTAAATAGCTTACAAAATTCCTTCAACCATACACTTATCACATATATCATAATTTTTAGCTTGCTCCAAATTACAATTAATATCATCAACTACGCTCGCATTCAAATTGATGCTCGTGTAAAGATTCGCTACCAAATGGCTCTACACAACACTTTGTTTGCTCATAATCACAAACATTCTTCCAATTTTTTTGATACTGAACAAAGTGGTGTTATTTTAGCAAAAACCGGTAACTTAATCGGTTCTATGTGTCAATTATTTGGCCAAATAAGAGCATTTTTTATTCCCCATTTAGGCACTTTTGCTATAACATTTTATCTTTTTTACACTATATCCTCTTTGCTTTGTGCCGCATTATTTATTTTAGGTATAATAAACACAACTGCAACATACTTCATATACAAAAAAACAAAAACTTATACTAAAAAAAGAAGTCAAGAAGCTTCAAAAATAATAGGAATAATAGTAGATTCTATCGCCAATGCAAGACTTGTAAAATCCACTGCATCTCTTTTTTATGAAAAGAAAAAGCTTCGCCGACAAGCAAATATATTTATTCGCTCTCGCCAAACTGAAGCGAAAATACAAGGTCTCTCAAACCTGCAAAACACCTTACTAATAACTTTATTTATGGTATTAAATTTATCAGTAATAATAGCTTATTATTACTATCAAAACCTTTCGCTAGAACACATTATATTAGCAACATCTCTATCCATAAAACTTAACCAAAATTTTTCAACAACAGCAGAACATATTCTGGAATTTATCACCCTAAAAGCAAGTATAGATGATGCTATAGAATTATTGTACCGCCCATTTGACATAATAGATACCCTAAATGCAAAAAAGCTAAAACTAAAAGATAACTCTATTTCACTAAAAAATGTTAATTTCCAATATTCAAAAGAAAAACCACTATTTGATAAACTAAACTTAAATATCAAACCAAATGAAAAAGTCGGCATAGTTGGATTATCAGGTTCAGGCAAATCAACTTTAATAAAATTACTCCTTCGTTCATACAATCTAAACAAAGGAAAAATCTTAATTTCAAATCAAGATATCTCAAAAGTAACAACATTTTCTCTACATCAATCAATTTCCCTAATTTCACAAGAACCTTGTCTGTTTAATCGTTCAATTATGGATAATCTTAAATTTGCAAACCCAAAAGCAACAGAAAAAGAAGTTATTAAAGCAGCAAAGCTTGCCCACATTCACGACACCATTACAAAAATGCCTCAAGGCTATAATAGTATTATTGGCGAACGAGGCATAAAACTTTCCGGAGGAGAACGACAACGTATTGCAATAGCTCAAGCTATACTAAAAAACACCCCAATTTTAATCCTAGATGAAGCAACATCTGCTCTTGATAGTGATTCGGAAGTTGCTATAGAAAAAGCTCTATCAAACATTATGAAAAATAAAACCGTAATAGCTATAGCCCACCGCTTATCAACCCTAAAAAATATGGATAGAATTATTGTGCTGGATAAAGGTAAAATTATAGAAGACGGCACTCAAAAAGAACTCCTAAAAAATAAAGACGGAACTTTCAACCGTCTCTATTCTCTACAAACCGAAGGTTATTTATAACATATCTTTCAAACTATAAAGCACATTTAATGCTTCTCTGGGACTTAAAGCATCTACATCTATTAGCTTTAATTCTTGAACCAATGGATTTTCTTCATCCTTTTTTTCTTCTTGACACAAAACTTGGAACAATGGCAAATCCAAATCAACCGAACTCATAACTTTGTTTTGTTTTTCTTCTTCCAATAATTTCAAAACCTGTTCTGCTCGTTTGATTGTAAGTTCCGGAAGCCCAGCCAGTTTTGCAACATGAATACCATAAGATCTATCTGCTGCCCCACTCATTACCTCATGCATAAAGACCACTTCTCCATTATACTCTTTTATCTTCATACACCTCAAACTCAAAGACTCTAACCTGTCTTTTAACTTTGTTAACTCGTGATAATGTGTTGCAAATATCGTTCTACACTTATTAACTTCTGCCAGCTGTTCAACTACAGCCCAAGCTATTGATAGACCATCAAAAGTGGCAGTTCCTCGTCCTATTTCATCCAAAATCACAAAAGAACGTTTACTTGCCCTGTTCAAGATTGCAGCTGTTTCAACCATCTCAACCATAAAAGTAGAACGACCTCTGGCTAAATCATCACTTGCTCCAACTCTGGAAAATACTCTGTCTACAACTCCAATTCGTGCACTTTTCGCAGGCACATAACTGCCTACTTGCGCCATAATTGCAATTAGCGCATTTTGTCTTAAAAATGTAGACTTACCGGCCATATTAGGACCAGTCAACAACCAAATTCTATCGTCATCATATTTAAGATTTAAATCATTACCGACAAAACATCCATCTCCTTTGCTTTTAAGAGCAGCTTCAACAACGGGATGTCTGCCTTCTACTACTTCAAAATCTAGACTTTCATCAACAACAGGTCTTACATAATTACATTCAGAAGCTAATTCTGCCATAGCTTGAGCAACATCAATTTCAGCTAATATTTCAGCCGTTCTTATTATATAATCTCCTTGCCCCAAAGCAAATTCTCTTAATTTTTCAAAAAGTTCTAACTCAACTTTTAAAGCTTCCTCTTCTGCTGACAATACCTCTTTTTCAAGCTCCATTAAATCACTTGTAGTAAACCTGATAGCATTTAATACCGATTGTCTATGAATAAACATCTTGTTTTCTAATAGCGGATTAGCATTTTTTGACGGCACTTCCACATAATATCCGATTATAGAATTATTTTTAACTTTTAAAGAAGACACTCCCGTTAAATCAACATACAAACGTCTTAGTTCTTCAACCTTAGGTTCACTTGCCGTTTTTATATTTTTCAAATAATCTAACGGTGCATACGCTCCATCTCTGATAAAACCGCCGTTTCTGACAAGAACAGGTAACGTTTCTCTATCATCAATCAAAACATCTGTAATATTTGAAACTAGTTCACTGTGATTATAAAAATTTTTAACTAACTCAAATAAATATTTTGGAGTTTCTTGATAAATACTATCCATTTGAAAAGCCTTAAATCCAATAATTGCTTCTCTAATTCTTGGAACAATCCTAAGAGTTGCCGCTAAATCATACAAATCACGAGGTCCGCCTCTTTCCAAACTCAAACGTCCGATAGCTCGCTCCGCATCCATACACTTGCGAAGTGCTTCCCTTACTTCTTTTCTGACCATTGGGTTATCAATAAAAAATTGAACACAATCAAATCTATCATTTATTTTGTTAATATCTAATAAAGGCATAGCAAGTCTTTCTGCCAAAAGTCTTGCCCCCACACCTGTAACCGTTCTGTCCATCACTTTTAATAAACTAGTCCCCGAAGCGCAAGAAGATGATAATAATTCCAAGCTCCTTCTTGTAGAACTGTCTATTTCCATAATATCATCGCCAACAATATGTTTTGGCATTTGAATACGAGGCAATTTTCCTTTTTGCGTTGTTTCAACATACGAAAGTAAAACACCTGCAGCAATCAATTCTGATTTAGAAAAATCACCAAAACTATCCATTGTCTTAACATTAAAAGCTTTTAACAATGTATTTACCGCACTCTCATAATTATAAAAAGTTTTAGAGCGCATAGCCAATTTGTCTTTATATTCTCCAAACAACGGAATATATTCCGGCTTTTCCAAAAGTCTATCTTCAAATAACACTTCTTCCGGTTCAAATCGGGATAAAGCAGAACTCAAAACATCAACAGGTTTTTGTTTTCCGACTTCTGTTCTCTGCATAAAAAAAGCCCCCGTAGAAATATCAATCCACGCAAGTCCTATTTCTCTTTCTCTAACATAACTGGAAACAATAAAATTATTCTTTTTAGCATCAAGCATTGTTTCTTCTGTTAAAGTTCCTGCTGTAACAAGTCTTACCACATCACGTCTGACAATAGCGCTTGCACCTTTTCTTTTTTTAGCTTCTTTAGGATCTTCTATTTGCTCTGCTATTGCAACCTTAAAACCATACTTAATCAATTTTGATAAATACATCTCGTATGCATGAAAAGGAACTCCACACATAGGAATTTCTTTATCACCTAATTTACTTCTTGTTGTAAGAGTTAATCCTATAGCTTCTGCAACTTTAACGGCATCATCAAAAAACAATTCATAAAAGTCTCCCATTCTATAAAACAACACATATTCAGAATGTTCTCTTTTAAGTTCCAGAAATCGCTCCATTGCAGGAGTATTTTTCATCTTCATAGCATCTTCAAAAGTAGCTCTTTCTGAAGACTTTATCTCTTTTTTTTCATCTTGTTTTACTTCTATATTTAACTCAGTATATAACTCTTTATCACTTTCCATCTTCTTCATCCGTAAAGCCATTAAAATTAACTAAATCTAAACATAACTTAACTATAATAACCCCATCCTTTTCAGTCTACAAAAATTTTAGAGATATACGAATGTTAAATGATGACGAATTACTAGGAATAGATAAAAACTCCGGCTTTGCTACTCGTGTCTTGATACTTTCCATTCCTGCCGGTTCTATTTTTTTACTTTTAGCGATATTAAATGTTTTAGACTTTTCTTTAGCCATATATTCATACATATCTGTTTTATTTTTTAATGTTATTTTTTTAATGCCAATCTCAACAGAACTTCAACAAATAAAAAAATACATATCGCAATTATCATCAGGCACAACAGAAAACGAATTACTGGAAAATCTTACTGAAAAAGAAACTCAAAGTTTAATTACTGCCATAAATTCAATGCACAAATTTTGGACTGATAAAACAACCACTTTAGAAAATCGCACTCTTTCGGATGCAGCCGTTTTAGACACCTTACCAAACCCTTTATTTATGATTTCCAAAGATGGTATAATTATTGGTTCCAACCTCGCTGCAAGAAACCTTTTCAAAGAAGACTTAAACTCAAAAGATTTTGTTACTTTTATAAATAACGAAAAATTTAAACATACCCTTTCAAAAATTCTTGACGGTTTAAGCCGAAAAGAAGAACTGTCTCTAAACATAACAAGCTTAAAAGATGCCCCAAAATTCTTTGTTCAAATAACAACTCTTCCGTGGTTTGCCAAAGGTGATATTGTTGCGGTTGTTTCTTTTTATGATTTATCTAAAGCTTTGCAATTAGAAAAACTTCAACAAGACTTTGTTGCCAATGCCTCACACGAATTAAGAACCCCTCTTTCCATTATTTCCGGTTTTATAGAAACAATTTTAACCACCGCCAAAGATGACGAAAAAGCAAAAGAAAAATTTCTTCGTATCTGCCAAGAACAAACATTTTTTATGTCATCACTTATAGAAAATCTTTTATCTTTATCTAAAATAGAATTATCTTTTAACACTCCACCAACAGACAAAACCAATATAAATGCCATCATAAAAGAAGCAAAATCAGCTCTTGAATTAAGACTAAAAAACAATAATCTGAAAATAAAAACATCACTTGCTCGTATTCCATACATAATAGCAGATACCCATCAAATAACACAAGTTCTCCAAAATCTAATGGATAACTCAATAAAATATTCTTATCCTTCAACAACCATTACCATAAAAACCCAAAAAGTATCTTCCATACCTCCACACCGTTATTACGATGTAAAAGAAACCGAAGCTATAAAAATCTCCATCATAAACCACAGCCAAACCATTTCACCTGAAGAATTAAAACGCATAACAGAACGTTTTTATCGTCTGCAATCACATAAAAATCAAAACATAAAAGGCACAGGTTTAGGTTTAGCCATAGCTTCACAAATCATTAAACGTCATCAAGGTAATATGATAATTACTTCTGAAAACGACATAACTGAGTTTTCAATATACCTTCCGATAGAATAAAAAAAGAAGAGAGGGGTTTCCCCCTCTCTATCCTTAATCATTCTTAACATATTGAGAAAGACGCATAGCATCACCAGCCATATTTGACTGCATTACCTGCATCAACTGTTCCTCTGTAAGACCGAATTTTTGAGCATATATTTGCAAATATTCATTTTTGCATTCATTGCTATTATAATTCATCTTCAGAAGATGCTTAAATCCTAACGGACTCAAACCATGCTTCTCAATATAACATCTTTTGACAGACTTAAAATATTCCAAATCCATCAAAAAACATTCAGCCTCTGGTGTTAGATTTTGCTTTGCAAAAAGCTCTCTACACACCTCATCGTTTTTGCGATTAAGCACCAACATCTGAGAGCGAGTAAGCAGTTTTTCTTTTGCAAAAGCAGCTGCCTTGTCTGAAAGCATATTAATCTTTTCCACTGGAAAAGCATTGTCATTTATAAGCTTGACAATGGCATTACTTATTTGACGTTCTGTCCAACCAACAAAAGGATAAAATTTTACTATATCGGACGGACTGCAAAGAGAGATTATTCTCTCTCTGATACTGTGAATAGTATCATCATCATTCACTATCTCAAGCAATTCAACTGCCTGTTGATATCGGAAAAACGATGCACTAAAAAGTGTCAAAAGATGATTATACTCTTTAATTGAAAGGGCTTTTTTCAAATAGACCTTTTCATAAAAAAGAGTTTCAAAGACCTTTTTATCAGATACATTGCCCATTGCAATACGCATCCAATAATAAGCTTCAATAGCATCATCTTGCTTTCTCTCTGCTGTCATATAATTTGTGCCAGGCAAAGGCATTACACTGGTATATTTTTTATTTACCAATGCATAGAACATCTTGCAGAC
>JAFYWO010000005.1 GCA_017557925.1 Alphaproteobacteria bacterium
AAGTATTTTTAATACTATAGATAACCTTGAAGAAAAATCATTTTTATTAGGTGGTGACGGCAGATTCTTAAATGATAAGGCTATTCAAAAAATCATCAAAATAGCCATTGCAAATAATGTAAAAAAACTCTACATCGGAAAAGATGGTATAGTTTCAACACCTGCCGGCTCACATATTATCTTAAAAAATAAACTTGACGGGGGATTTGTATTATCAGCTTCACATAACCCCGGTGGAAGAAACGGAGATTTTGGCATTAAATATGCCACTTCATCAGGAGGACAATGCCAACCTGAAGAAAGTCTTGCAATACAACAACAAACTCTAACCATAACCGAATATAAGATAAAAGATATAGAAGATTTTGACTTATCAAAAATACGAACATTCAAGTGCGAAAACACTACCATAAAAATCATAGACCCTTATGTAGATTACATAAAATTGATGAAAAGTATTTTTGATTTTAAGAAGATAAAAAAACTTTTAACATCCGATTTTCGTTTTGTATTTGATGCAATGAATGGCGTTACAGGACCTTACGCAAAAAAACTTTTTGAAGAAACATTAGGCGCTCCACTTGGCACTGTAATCCACGAAGTTCCGCTAGAAAATTTCGGCGGTCTGCATCCGGACCCAAATCTTATCTATGCTAAACATCTTGTAAAATTAATGAACAAAAAAAATGCTCCTGACTTTGCTGCCGCAAATGATGGTGACGGCGATCGCTATATGATACTCGGAAAAAAATTCTTTGTATCTCCAAGCGATAGTTTAGCGATTCTAACAGACAACCACTCCTTAATTCCCGCTTATAAAAAAGGTATTGCCGGTGTTGCAAAATCTGCAGCAACCTCACTTGCGGTAAAAAGAGTTGCAGACCATCTGAACATTGCTTTTTACGAAGTTCCTACCGGATGGAAATATTTTATTCATTTAATGGATACAAACAGAGTAACATTTTGTGGAGAAGAAAGTTTCGGCTCCGGAGCTTCTCATATTAGAGAAAAAGATGGTATATGGGCTACACTTTTTTGGTTATCAATAATTGCAAACACTCATAAATCTGTCCAAGAAATAGCTTTATCACATTGGCAAAAATATGGTAGAAATTACTATCTGCGTAATGATTATGAAGAAATTTCTCAAACCACAGCAGATACGTTAATGACCAATCTTGAAAAAAAATTACCCTCTCTTATTGGCAAAACTTATAATAAAAAATACACCGTATCAGATGCTTATGCTTTTATTTATAATGACCCTGTAGATAATTCTTCTACCAAAAACGGACTAATTGTTTATTTCAAAGACGGCTCACGCATAGTATACAGACTATCCGGAACAGGAACAAGTGGTGCAACTTTAAGAGTTTATATAGAACGTTATGAACAAAAAGACCTAATGGAAGAACCTGAATATATGTTAAAAGAATTGGGAGACATATCAAGAGAAATTGCTGATATAACCAAATTAACCAACAAAGAAAAACCAGATATAATAACCTAATATGGAAAGCAGATGTTTACTGACAAAGAAGATATACGTCCCGATAAGATACTGGAAAAAAGGCTATTACTTTTAGTCTTAATGTTGACTTTGACTATTTTAAGCATCGGTTTTTTATTTGCAGACCCCAGTTTTTTGCGCCCAATAATTCTAGCTATTTTCATTTTTATTATATTAAGTATTTATATCACCATTACAATCCTTCAATCCGGAGAAACAGCGATTCTCTATGGTGGTCTTGCAAACGAAATACTTAAAAACAAAAAAATATGTTATATCATCACAGACCAAAACCAAAATGTTATTTTACAAAATGAATTAGCCAAAGAATTGCTTAACAATATGCCGATTCTTAAATTTTTAAGAAACAACTTGGTAAATGATGAACCAAACCTCCAAAAAATAAAAGAATTGGAGTATTCTTCACAAAATCTAAAAGAAACAACTCAAGAATTAGCCTTAAAATTTGATAACAAAATGTTATTTTCCGGCTATGAATGGTTTCGCATAAAACTCCGTCCCATAATACTTAATGACACAGCTATAGAAGATTTAAACCAAGCTTCTATCTTTGATAAAAAATACAACATTTATAAACTATGGAGTTTTGAAAATATAACATCAGAAAAGACTCTTGATTCCATCTTCAAAGATGAACGCCGTTCATACTACAACTTCTTAAATTTCTTACCTGTCGGTATTTTTGTATTAAACAAATCTAATAATGTTGAATATATCAATAAAACTTTAAGCATAATGTTGGGGCGCTCTAAAGAAGATGTTTTAGGCAAAAACATAAATGAGTTTCTTTTAAAATCATCTCAAGAACAGGAAAAACTTCCTCTTGGAGGATTTCAATATACCGCCTATATAAAATTAGGCACAAAAATAAACGAATATCTTGTAAAAACCGACTACTTCAAAGAAGGTGAAGATATCCAAACAAGAGGTATTGTGATTGGAGAAATACCGACAAATATAAATCTCAAACAAAACTATCAAGAAATTGTTTCGCAATCAAATTCAATATTTAACCTATCTCCATTTGGTATGATGTTGTTAGATAAAGACTTAACAATAAAGCGTGTAAACCAACAATTTACCGATATATTGGGAGTTCCTTCTCCATCACAACTCCAAAATAATTATCTGAATAACTACCTTGACGAAGACAGTATTTCAAAAATAAAAAAACAAATAAACAGTTTTATGTCAGACAAAGATAAGCCTCAAGTTGCTTACTTTGACCTAAATCTAAAAACAAAAAACCAAAATAAGATTTTGCGCCTATATATTTCTCCTCTGTTTTCTTCTCCTCTGCAAATAAAAGAAAACATAAAAGGAGCAATTTTATTCTGCCTTGATACAACAGAACAGAAAAATCTGGAAACACAATTTGCTCAGGCACAAAAAATGCAAGCTATGGGACAATTAGCTGGCGGTATCGCTCACGACTTTAATAATCTCCTAACCGCAATGATTGGTTTTAGTGATTTATTACTTCAACGTCACAATCCTAAAGACCCTTCACATGCAGACATCATACAAATTAAACAAAATGCAAACTGTGCTGCCGAATTAGTTCGTCAATTACTACAATTCTCACGCAAACAACCACTAAAGCCGGAACTAAACAGCATAACAGAAATTCTGTTAAATTATACTCCGCTATTAAAAAGAACTGTCGGAGACCAAATAGAGCTTATATTTAAACACGGTGAAAATCTAAACCCCATAAAAGTAGACCAAGTCCAATTACTGCAAGTTGTTCTAAACCTCTGTGTAAATGCTAAAGACGCAATGAATAGAAAAGGAAAACTAATCATCCAAACACAAATGGAAAAACTTCTTGAACCTTATCATTTTGGAGCAGAAACAATAGATGCAGGTTCTTTTGTTCGTTTAGATGTAACAGATACAGGGTGCGGTATCCCACTAGAAAACCTTTCCCGTATTTTTGAACCATTCTTCTCTACTAAACAAAACATTGTAGGTTCAGGAACAGGTTTGGGACTTGCAACAGTGTATGGTATAGTTCGTCAAATGGAAGGCTTTATAAAAGTAAGTAGCACAGTAGATGTCGGCACAACTTTCTCAATTTATTTACCTGCTCACTCCACAAAAGAACTTCAGTTCAAAAATCCTAAACAAACTCTATCAAAAACACTAAATGATAAAAAAGGAAGAGCAGTTCTTACACCTACTCCCAAAAAAGATAGTGATAAAATTATTTTAGGCTTAAACTTATCTGCAACAGACAACTTAAACTTAACCCCAAAAAACATAGAAAACATTCGTATTCTTTTGGTAGATGATGAAGATTCTGTCAGAACATTTGCACAAAAAGCTTTGCGCAAAAAAGGTTATACAGTTGTAAGTGCAAACTCTGCTGAAAACGCATTAGAAACCTTAAAAACAGATAAAAACTTCCAACTCTTAATTACTGATATGGTTATGCCCGGATTAAATGGTATAGAATTATCAAAACTTATTTTGGAACAAATACCTGATATAAAGATAATACTTGCATCCGGATATTCTGAAGATATTTTAAAAGGAGAATTTGCAAATATAGAAAATATGTCTTTCATCCCCAAACCATTCAGTTTAAGCGACTTAACCCAAAAAGTATACGAAGCTTTGGAAGAATAAGATGGCAGAATACACTAATAAATCAGGACAATATATGCTAAAATTTGCTCACCAAAATTTTCTTGGCGAAGAAGATTTTATGATAACTCCTTGTAATCAACACGCATATATGGCAATAAAGATGTGGCCGAACTGGAATTATTTTGCCTTAAACATTTTTGGTCCGAAAAGTTCCGGAAAATCGCATCTTGCACATATTTGGATAAATACTATCCAAAACAATCTTCCTCGTCCGGTGCAAATACCTATATTCCAAGCCCATTCTATAAATATGAAGAACCTAAATAAAATATCTCAAGAGTATCCATATCTAGTTATAGAGAATTTGGATTCAAACATAAATGAAGAGGCTTTTTTTCATATCTATAACAATTACAACATTCCAAATCGCTCCATATTATTTACATCATTATTACCTCCGTCCAAATTGGGGCTGAAACTACCGGATTTACGCTCACGTTTAACCATCATTCCAACCGTAGAAATTCAACAACCTGATGATGATATGCTCATAGCTCTCATAGCCAAACTTTTTAATGACCGTCAAATAATCATCAGCCAAGAAATTTTAAATTACATTCTAAAATATTCCGAACGCTCTTTTAGTTATATAACCAAACTAATTGAAGAAATTGATGAAATATCTTGGAGATACGGAAGAGCTGTTTCAATTCCTATTGTTAAAGAAGCCATACAAAATTTAAACCAAAATCAACAACTGGAACTATTTATATGACCTCACACTACAATAAAAACATAAATGGCTGGATAATACTTGATAAACCCAAAGATATGAGTTCAAATCAAGTTCTACGCAAAATTCAATATGAACTTCACGCCAAAAAAGCCGGACATATTGGAACACTAGATCCTTTTGCAACAGGAGTTTTACCGCTTGCATTTGGAGAAGCAACAAAACTTATTCCCTACCTTGAGGGAGACAGAAAAACTTATGAATTTGAACTGGAATTTGGAACAACCACCACAACTCTGGACACCGAAGGAGAAATTTCTGCCACATCCGACAATATTCCGACTAAAGAAGAAATAATAAACATACTTCCTCAATTTAGCGGAAAAATAACTCAAGTTCCCCCAAAATTTTCAGCCATACACATCAATGGAAAAAGAGCTTATGAACTAGCTCGTCTTGGTGTTGAAGTAGAAATCCCCAAAAGAGAGGTAACCATTCATTCTCTAAACCTAAAATCCTATGACCAAACATCCAAAAAAGCAAAATTAGAAGTTACCTGCTCAAAAGGAACATACGTCAGAACTTTAGGGCAAGATATAGCCATTACCCTAAATACTGTCGGCTATCTAACCTCATTACGCAGAACTAAAAATGGAAATTTTGACCTTTCACATACGATTTTACTGGATAATTTAAAAAATATGTTGTATAAAGGCGACGGAGATTACTTTGTTTTGCCGGTTGAAACATTTCTGTGCGACATCACGGTTATTGCTTTAACCAAAACAGAGGCTCTTAAGCTTAAAAACGGACAAGCTATTGATTGCAAAGGATTAAATCCTGATACAAAACCAATAGCGTGTTGTTTGGAAAATAAGCTTATAGCCCTAAGCGAAGTAAAAGAAAATAAGCTTTTACCGATTCGGGTTTTTAATCATTAATTTAAATAATTTTATTAAAAGGATAAAATAGATGTCGATTACAAACGAAAAAAAGCAAGAAATTATTGCTCAATATGGTTTAAAAGAAGGTGACACAGGTTCACCGGAAGTTCAAATTGCAATTTGGACATACAGAATTAACGCTTTGATTGAACACTTCAACACACACAAGAAAGACCTTCACTCTCGTTTAGGTCTTATGAAGATGGTTTCTCGCCGTCGTCACTTGTTAGACCACTTGAAGAAAACAAGCGAAGAAAGATATCAAACACTAATTAAAAAATTAGATTTACGTAAGTAAGATGTTTGAAAAATAGCGGAGGCAATGGGGCTTCCGCTATTATTAAATCCTAGTATACCACTAGGTGAGGTATTTTAAGGAAAGGTAAAAATATGGTAAATTGGAACATCAGCCGCAAAGAAATGGAATGGGGCGGTCGCAAATTAGTATTAGAAACAGGCAAAATAGCCAAACAAGCAACAGGTTCAATTCTCGCAACCTATGGAGATACAACAGTCATAGCAACCGTTGTTGCAGCAAAAGAAGCAAAAGCAGATCAAGACTTCTTCCCTTTAACAGTTAACTATCAAGAAAAATATTATGCTACTGGTAAAATACCTGGTGGCTTTATGAAACGTGAAGGCAAACCTTCCGAACACGAAGTTTTGGTATCTCGCTTAATAGACAGACCTATCCGTCCTCTCTTCCCTGATGCCTTCAAGAACGAAGTTCAAATCGTTTGCACAACAATAGCTCATGACAAAAAAACAGATTCAGACATTTTGGCTATGATTGCCGCTTCGGCTGCTCTTGCTATATCAGGCATTCCTTTTTTAGGTCCTATCGGTGCGGCTAAAGTTGGTTATATTGATGGCGAATTTGTATTAAACCCAACTATTGAAGAAATCAAAAAATCAGAATTGGAATTAACCGTTGCCGGAACAAACGAAGGTGTATTGATGGTTGAATCCGAAGCTCAAGAACTTTCAGAAGAAACAATGTTGAATGCCGTAATGTTCGGTTTTGATAACTTCCAAAAAGTTATTGAAATGATTAACGAACTTAAAAAAGAAGCAGGCAAAGAAGCTTGGATTGCACCAACATTCCCTGAAGAATTTGATGCTTTATATGAAAGAACCCAAAAAGCTTTCCGTTCTAAATATGAAGAAGCATTTAATGAAGTTGACAAACAAAAACGTGCAACTCGTCTTGGCGAATTAAAAGCAGAAGTAGAAGCAACTATTGATCCTGAAAACGAATTAGAAGTTCGCTATGCTTTAGATGTAACAGAAAAGTTAATGCACTCTGTAATGCGTGAAAAAGTATTATCAACCGGTTCTCGTATTGATGGACGTGATACAAAGACTGTTCGCCCAATCACTTGTGAAGTTAACCTATTAGGCACAACTCACGGCTCTGCATTATTTACCAGAGGCGAAACACAAGCTCTTGTTGTAGCAACATTAGGAACAGCTGAAGATTCTCAAATCATAGATGGTCTTATGGAAGAACAACGTCAAGAATTTATGTTAAACTACAACTTCCCACCGTTCTCTGTTGGTGAGTGTGGCAGACTTGGTTCTCCAGGCCGTAGAGAAATCGGTCACGGAAAATTAGCTTGGCGTGCAATCCACCCAATGATGCCAAAAGATAAATCAGAATTCCCATACACAATCCGTGTAGTGTCAGATATTATGGAATCAAACGGTTCATCATCTATGGCAACCGTATGCGGAACAACTTTAGCATTGATGGATGCTGGTGTTCCTCTCAAAAAACCAGTAGCCGGTATCGCAATGGGTTTGATTAAAGAAGATGATGGACGTGTTGCTATCTTGACAGATATTTTAGGAGATGAAGACCACCTTGGCGATATGGACTTCAAAGTTGCCGGAACAAAAGAAGGTGTTACCGCTCTTCAAATGGATATTAAAATCACATCAATCACTAAAGAGATTATGAAAAATGCTCTTGCTCAAGCCCATGAAGGTCGTATCCATATCTTAGGAGAAATGGCAAAAGCATTAGCAGAACCTCGTCCTGAAGTATCTCCAAATGCTCCACGAATTATTTCAATTAAAATCCCAACAGATAAAATTCGTGAAGTAATTGGAACAGGTGGTAAAGTAATCCGTGAGATTATTGAAAAAACTAATACCAAGATTGATATTGACGATGACGGAACAGTAAACGTTGCTGCTGTTGATAAAAAAGATGCAGAAGCAGCTCTTGAAATCATCAACGGCATCGTTGCCGTTCCTGAAGAAGGCAAAAATTACCACGGTACAATCACCAAAATTATGGACTTTGGTGCATTTGTTCGCTTCCTTGGTTCAACAGAGGGTCTTGTTCACATTTCAGAAGTTAAAAACGAGCGTATTGCTTCTGTTTGTGACTTCTACAAAGAAGGTGACAAGATTTGGGTTAAATGCTTGGGAACAGATAATCGTGGTAAGATTAAGTTATCTGCTAAACGTGTAAACCAAGAAACAGGTGAAGATGCTCAATAATCTTTAATCCTACAAAAAAAAGACCGGCGAATAACCGGTCTTTTTTGTTACTGAAATTCTTTAAGCAAATTTTGATAAACTGCATAATCCTCAGGATAATCTTCAAGAAAAAACTTCTCTGTCTTGTTGCAAAGTTTGAAATTTTTCAGTCCCTGCTCTTTTATAAGAACTCTCAATAATTCCAAAAACTTTCCAACTTCCTTACTTTCAACAAACCTGAAAAAAAGTTCATCAAAATTACCTCTAACAACAGAATGAAGTTCATAAGAATCCTTAAACCCATCACAAGATACAAACGCCTTTATCTTATCAAAATCTCCAAATTCAATAAGATATTCAACGACTTCAGAACGAAGTGTATAATAAGAAAAACGAAGATGACAGTCATCTGCAACCTTTTTAGACAATTCCCCATGATATGTTCTCATCATTTCATAAAAATCAGTTAAAGAGTTGGCCGCATTAAGATGCATTTTCAACCTAACATTAAGAAATTTAATCCAATCAGATACACTAGAAAATTTCACAAATACAACAAAAGTTTCATTTGCATAAAAATCTTCAAATAAAAAACCTTTTTCCAAAGAAAATAAGTTTTCTTGCCGTTCAAACCATACCAAATGACCGGCATAACAAAACTTATCTATCCAACTGCCATTTTTTACAGATTCAATAACATTTTTCTTTATAGGGTCTTTAACATAATCATCAAAATTAACATCTAAAGCCCAAAAATTTATACCTTTTAAAGCTTCCTCATACGAGATATAACTATTCATAGTAATAAGATTTTATATAATTAAACATAACAATATCAAAGTACCAATAAATTTACTTAAAAAAATTTTTAAAGCAAGCTAAAAAATTATAGTATTTTGATACCTCAAAACAACATTAGATAAATACCAAACCAGCATATCAACAGATAACAAATAAAAAGTCTTAAAGTTGCACTAATACTGATAATTATAAATCCGTTATTTGCCACTTTATTCCATAAGAACTAAATACAAAAAAGCTCCTAACTTTTAAGGTTAAGAGCATTTTTTTTATAACAAAACAATCACAAAAGCACTTATACCAATAAGTCCTTATTTGCCTCCAGAAATTCTCTTGCAATATCATTACCTTCTGCAGTCCCCTCATACCAAAAGAAGTTCTTTCCTTCATTTTTAAGTTCCAACACAGCAGGTAAAGTCATTTCTTCATACTCGGCCAAACGTTCAGGCAAAACACTATCATCTTTTCGTTGAATAAGCTTTCCTCCACATTCACAAACACCATCTCCCACATTATGAGCCATTCCGCACTTCTCACAAATTCTACGTTTTTTTACTCTTTCCAAAATAAGGTCTTTAGGTGTATCTCTGAAAATAACCGCAGTTGCAAAATTATCCATCAATTTATGAAATTCTCTTACCTGTCCGACAGTCCTCGGATAACCATCCAAAATCAAAACTTTTGCATCAATATTTTTCAATTCTTTAATAAGCATCTCTTTAACAATATCATCAGGAGCAAGCCCCCCCTCTTTCATATTTGCTTGCAACTTTAACCCCAAAGGTGTGCCGTTCTTTTTTTCACGCCTAATCATTTCACCAACAGAAACATCTGCAACATCACTATCTTTTAATCCGTATTTTTCTTTCAACTCATTAATAAGACACATAGAAATATATCCTTTACCTGAAGCGGGCGCTCCAATCAATGAGATTACAAACTTGTTATTCATATCTGTTTTTACTTTCCTAATCATTTATCCAAACTCAAAAGAAGCTTCATTAAAACAAGAAGCTTCTTCATAATAAAACAAAATTCTTAAATTTTATTTTATATATTCTTCCAAATCTTCAACGTTAATTTCTTCATATTCCTCAGAGGTATTAGAAGTTTCAGAAGCATTCACTCTTACAATATTACCTTTATTGGATTCCGGCTTCAATATCAATTTATTAGAGGTAACAACAGCATCTTCCGGTATTGTAAGAGCCTGTCTGCCACCTTTAATAGCCGTAGGTTGACCATTTGAATTATTCTTGCCACCATTTAAAGAAGCGCTGATGTCATCACTTACAGTGACATATTCTTTACTGTTCAAATTGTTATTAACCTCTTCAACCGTATCCTCAACAACATCTTCAACAGTATCCTTAACATCTTCAATTTCTTCTTCAACAACTTCAGCAACTTCTTCTTTTGCATGGTTAATCAATTCTTCTTTAACTTCAGGTCTGTAAGTAGCTTTTTGCTCAACTTTTGGTGCTACTTCTTCCTCTTCTTCAGGAGCTCTCAAATTAGGCTTCAATGGATGAGCATCTTTAGGCAACCTAATCATTGCATAACCGGAACCGCCTCCATACGCAGGACCGCTCATTCCAATAGAGTAGTATCCGCCTAAATATCCATAATCCATATCAATATAATCTATACTAAACATAGCACGAATATTTGTCGTCCCCATACTTGTCATATCACATTCAAAACCATTTCCGTTAAGAACAATATTATTATTATTTTTTACATACAAAACAGCTTTATCAGGTTTACATACAAACGGTGTCTGTCCGTTATAGCTTAAATTATAACCTAAAACCAAATTTAAGGCTGTTTTCCCCTTAACCTGTGCAGCATCAATCAACTTCACTCCGTCAAAATAAACATAACTTGGAGTTACACCTATTTTTGCAGGTATCGTCAAATACGGATTAACACAAACGTGAGCTTGCGGATTAGCCTCACACAACAAAGCAGTTGTATCTGCATTATTATCCACCAAATGAGCTAATGCATTAAAAACATACTGTTTTGCTGTAGACATTTCCGCTGGAGCACATTGTTTATCACGACAAACCAATAAAGAATTCAAATCCGGTATTCTTTTATTAAACACTCTGGCATCAACCTCAGGATTACTCATGAACATTGTATTATTCTCAACTTGAGGATAAACAATCTTTTCATCCGAAACCATGACATCTTCGTTATTAGTCCAATAAGAAGAACCAGAACAAGACACTAAACCTATAATTCCGGCTCCCAAAAACAAATTATAAAATATTTTTTGCACGCTAACTAACCTTTAACAAAAATTAAGTATATACAATTTTAAGTAAAATCTACACCGAAAGTCTTATAATGAAAAGAAAATTGTCAAAAATATACACACCCTATATAACATTGATATTTACCCTTATTATTCCATTAATCTGCACTTTATCCGTAAATGCGGAAGAAATTAAAGCTCCATCTTATATGGTAAAGATAATTGACGGAGACAGCTTGGAGATAAACTCTATTCAAATACGCCTACAAGGAATAGATTCTCCCGAATATACCCAATCCTGCAAATTATCACCAAAACAAACAACCCCCTGCGGTAAACATTCTATAGAATACTTAAAAGACTTAATAAAAGACAAAACCATAACCTGCACATTACATTCTAAAGACAAATACAACAGAGAACTTTGCACCTGCTATGCAGATGATACAAACATAAATCAAGCTTTAGTAAAAAATGGTTATGCTCTATCTTATTTAAGCAACGAATACAAAAATGAAGAACTTTATGCTAAAAAACACAAACTGGGAATATGGAACACCAAATTTATGCACCCAAGACTTTTTCGCCAGCTAAATAGCAAATAAACAAAACTTTTTTTCATTTTTACATCAGATTCCTATTGACTCTCTAAATTTCTTATGTATATTGCTCAAAAAAGTTATGTTTAAATCTACAAAACAGGTGAATAAAATGTATGCAGTAATTAAAACAGGCGGCAAGCAATATAAAGTAGCATCTAATGATGTTATCAAAATTGAAAAAATTGCTGGTGTTGCCGGAAATGAAGTTATTTTTAACGAAGTATTAGCTATGGATGATGTTATCGGCACTCCA
>JAFYWO010000060.1 GCA_017557925.1 Alphaproteobacteria bacterium
ATGGATTTTGATTTTGATAACATAAAAAATACTGAATGTGATGGTGTTGGCTTATATAGAACGGAAATACCTTTTATGTCGGCAGAAAAAATGCCTAATATTGCTACACAAGTTGATTGCTACAAGCGTTTGTATTCTGCGGCAAATGGTAAGAAAGTCATATTTAGAAGTCTGGATGTAGGTTCTGATAAACTTTTACCGTATTGGAACAGTATAACAGAAGAAAATCCAGCTATCGGTTGGCGTTCAATTCGTATAACTCTTGATAGGAGAGCTATTCTAAGAAAGCAAATGAGGGCGTTTATTAGAGCATCATCAGGTAAAGAATTAAATGTTATGTTTCCGATGATTTCCAATTTAGATGAATTTATGGAGGCTAAAGAAACATTTATGTTTGCCTATGAGCGAGAAAAAAGAACAGGGATGGAAATGCCTGCAAAAGTAAATTTGGGAATGATGATAGAAGTTCCATCTGTTGTGTTTCAATTACGCGAAATATTGAAATATTGCGATTTTATATCGGTAGGAACAAATGATTTATATCAATTTTTCTTTGCTTGCGATAGAGGAAATCCAAGATTAGACGGTAGATATGATGTTTTATCTGCGCCATTTTTGAATTTATTGAAAAAAATAATAAAAGAAGCTAATAATGCGGGAGTTCTTTGTTCTGTATGTGGTGAAATGGCTAGTTCGCCGCTAGATGCAATGGCTTTGATAGGATTAGGATTTAGGCATTTATCTGTATCAAGTGCTTCATACGGAAAAGTAAAGGCAATGATTCGCTCTTTGTCTGCAGAAGGTATAGAAGATTATCTTGATAGCATCTTATCTTCATCAAGAAGGACTTTACGCCCACAATTAAAAGCGTATGCAGCTGATCACGCTATTGATATTTTTTAATTATTATGTTTTAATACAAAAAAATAAACTATCTGATGAAAGTTATAACTATGGAAAATACTGAAGAGCTTGAAATTGATGTTGACGATATAGGTGCAATATTAAAGAGTAACCGTTTGAGAAATAAAAAAAGTTTGGAGGATGTGTCTGCTGAACTTTGTATTAGAAAGATATATCTGACGGCATTAGAGGAAGGTGATTATGAGACACTTCCGCCCATACCTTATGGTATAGGCTATGTCAGAACATATGCGAATTACTTGGGTTTAAGCTCCGACAGAGCGGTAAAACTTTATAAAGCGGCTTCTTTAGTTGAAGAAAAGAAAGATGATGCAGAAACACTTTCTCCTGAAATAAATAAAAGCAACAATAAGCATTTGTTTTTAGGCATAATTGCTTTGCTTTTAATTTATGGAATATGGTATTCTTTTAGTGGTTTAACTAAAAAAGATATAAAGCAAGAAGATGTGAAAAAAGTTACGGTAAAAGAAGATGTTATAAAAGTTGCTGATGAAGAAAAAAAGATAGAAGAAAAAGTATCAACTTTTGAGCAAGAAGCAAAAAAAGAAGATAAGATTATTGAACAAGAAGAATTAAATGAAAGCGAAAAAAAACAAAATACCGCTACCAAAGAGATTCTATCTGATAAAAAAAATATAGAAAATGAAATACCCGCTATTTTACCGGAAAACAATAAAGTTGAAGTTAAGTTTAAAGGAGAAAGTTGGGCAGAACTAAAAGACAAAGATAAGGTATATTTTCAAGGTGTTTACCATAAAGGAGATGTTCAATCGGTTGATTATATAAGCGATTTGTTTATTTCTGCAGGTCGTCCGGTAAATGTTGAAATTTATGTAAAAGGTGTCAAGAAAGATTTGTTGGCAAAACGTCGCAAAACAAATATTCCCGTAGATTCGTTGGATTAAATTTAGGTTGCAAATTTAAATAAAACTGTTAAAAACAAGAACTCATAATTTTATAATAATTTAAAAAAGGAAGATATTTTATGGATTTTCAAGAAAAACTGGCCGGTGTTGTAAATCGTTTTGAAGAAGTGCAAGCACTTTTATCTTCACCTCAAGTTTCTGCAGAGGAGCTTGTTAAACTGAATAAAGAAATATCAGTATTAGAGCCTGTGGTAAATGTTATAAGTATTTACCAAAAGAAAGAGAAAAGCTTTAGAGATGCTGAAGAAATGAAAGATGATGCCGAGCTTGATAAAGAAATGCGTGAACTGGCAGAGATAGAGTTTTATGAACTAAAAGAAGAACTCCCAAAGCTTGAAAAAGATATAAAAGTAATGTTACTTCCTAAAGAAGATGATGATGAAAAGAATGCAATATTGGAAGTTAGAGCCGGAACCGGTGGTGATGAAGCGGCACTTTTTGCTGCAGTATTGTTTGAAATGTATCAACGTTATTCGCAAAAACAAGGTTGGCGTTTTGAAATTTTAGATGCAAATGAAAATGGTATAGGCGGATATAAAGAAGCATCTGCTAAAATTACCGGAAAAGATGTTTTTGCAAAATTGAAGTTTGAATCGGGCGCTCATCGTGTTCAGCGTGTTCCTGTTACGGAATCGCAAGGCAGAGTGCATACTTCTGCAGCTACGGTTGCTGTTTTACCTGAAATAGAAGAAGTTGATTTATATATTAACCCAGCGGACTTGAAGATAGATGTTTACCGTGCATCAGGTGCAGGAGGTCAGCACGTTAACAGAACGGAGTCGGCAGTTCGTATAACACATATTCCTACAGGAATCATTGTTCAATGCCAAGATGATAGGTCACAATTCAAAAATAAAGAAAAGGCAATGAACCATTTGCGTGCAAAATTATACGATACACAAAAAGCAAATATTAATGCAAGTTATTCTGAAAAACGTAAACTTCAAGTAGGAAGCGGTGATAGAAGTGAACGTATCAGAACATATAATTACCCTCAAGGAAGGGTTACAGATCATCGTATAAATTTGACACTTTATAAATTGGAAGATGTCGTTAATGGTGAATGTTTGGATGAAATTATTGATGCACTTGTAACAGAGGACCAAGCAGAACGTTTGGCAGAAATTGATTAAAATAAAAGCCACTCTTTTTAGAGTGGCTTTTATTTTATCATTATTTATAATATTCTTCTTTTAGAATACCTAATTTCCAATCACTAAACAAAGATTCATTTCTTTCGTCTTCAAGTTTTATCATCTTTTTACGCAATTCTTCCCTAGAAAGACTTTTGGCATATCTTTTATATTCATCAACTATAAAACGATACAACAGAATTGGTAAAAAAAAGCAACCACCATAAATTAGCAAAACTAATATAAAAAAATGCATAATTGTAAAATTTTAAACACAACAATAAGATAATTGTCCCTAATATAATAAAAAACACAAAAAAAGCAATAACTTATTTTTTGTAACAAATTGAAACATCTTTTTAAAAGATTTTTATAAAAATAAGTGATATATATCAGCAAAACGACAAATTTAAAGGGGTTTAATATGTCTAATTTAATTAAAGTTGCCGTAATTGGCGCAGGTATGATGGGGAGAAACCATCTAAAAACATACAAAACACTTCAAGGTGTAGAACTTGTCGGTGTTTATGATATTTTTTCTGAAAATGCCATCAAGGCTGCCGAGATGTTTGGGGTTAAAGCTTTTACTTCTCTAGAAGAAGTTGCTCATAATGTAGATGCAGTAAGTGTGGTTACAACATCTGTAGCCCACTGTGAAGTTGGTGAATTTTTCTTAAATAAAGGTATTCATTGTATGATGGAAAAACCTTTAGCAACAACAGAAGAAGAATGTCAACGTTTAATTGATGCGGCTAAAAATAATAATGTAACATTACTTGTTGGACATATTGAACGTTTTAATCCTGCTGTTGAACAAATGGGGAAAATTTTATCAGATACATCAAAAATTCGTTCTCTTACAGCGCAACGTATGTCTGCTGCATCAGGTCGTATTACAGATGTTGATGTTGCAATGGATTTGATGATACATGATGTTGAAGTTATCCAATCTTTAGTTAAGTCTGAAGTTGTTGATGTTGAAGCTATGGCAGTAAAAACACCTGGTAATGAAAGCGGCAAAGATTATATTACAGCTCTTCTTCAATTTGAAAATGGAGCTACCGCAAATATTACAGCGAGTCGTATAACACAGGCTCGTGTCAGAACATTAACAGTAACAACTGATACGAACTATATTGATATGGACTTTATCAATCAAAGTATTAACGTTCATTCTCAAGGTCGTATGCCTTATGTTAATCAAGAAGAAATACCTGAGTGGATGCATTATGGATTAAAAGGTAGTGTTGAGCAATTATTTATTCCGACAAATCAACCTTTACAAGCAGAGTTATCTCATTTTATTGACTGCGTAAATGGTAAGGCTACTCCTAGAATTACAGGAGAAAGTGCTCTTAAAGCGCTTCGTGTAATATGGAAGATACAAGATGCGTTAGGTTTTTCTCGTGCAATATCTACTAATCAAAAAACAAAAGACGTATTAGCAGCTTAGAGATATGCGTTACAAAATTACCATAGAGTATGATGGCACTAACCTCCAAGGGTGGCAGAAGCAGAACAAGGGGGTTAGTGTTCAATCTTATTTAGAAGAAGCAATTTTAGGATTCTCTCATCAAGTTGTAGAGGTTTTAGCTGCCGGTAGAACAGATGCCGGAGTTCATGCAACAGCGCAAGTGGCTCATTTTGATTTAGAAACATCTATGGATACCTTTCATTTAAGAGAGGCTATAAATGCCAGATTGCGTAATCTTGAAGCACCGATTTCTGTTTTAGAAGTAGAAGAAGTTAGTTCGGATTTTCATTCACGTTTTTCTGCAAAGGGTAGAGGGTATATCTATCGTATACTAAATCGCAGAGCTCCTACGGTTTTATTAAAAGACAGAGTATGGGTGGTTGGTTATCCTTTAGATGTGGAAAAAATGCGTGAAGGTGCAAAATATCTACTTGGTCATCACGATTTTTCTTCATTCAGAGGTGCTGGTTGTCAAGCCAAATCTCCCGTAAAAACTTTGGATAAACTTGATATAGTGGTTAATGGTGATGAAATAGATTTTATTGTTGAAGCAAAGTCTTTTATTTATCATCAAGTGAGAAATATGGTAGGGACGCTAAAATGCGTTGGAGACGGTAAACTATCTCCCGAAGATGTGAAGGTTATTTTAGAAGCAAAAGATAGAAAAAAAGCAGGACCTACTGCACCTGCTTGCGGTTTATATTTGAATAAAGTTATTTACTAGACGATTTTATCGCAATAAAGAGCGTTTTTTATTCTCTTTATTTTAAATGGAAATTTAACAAAAAATACATCAAATTCAATAGAAAAAGAACTATATTTTTTGTTTTGTCTTAAAAAATTAGCGCCACCATTTAAAATTCGCTGTTGTTGTTTATAAGAAAGTGCTTTGCAAAAATCTGTATCCTTATTTCTTTTCTTTACTTCACAAAAGACGATTCGTTTATTTTTAGAGGCAATAAAATCAATCTCGCCAAAAGGAGTACGTCTCCCCTTTTTTGTTGCTCTATAGTTTTTTGCAATAATTTTATATCCCAAAATACGCATATAAATACGGCATAAAAGTTCTGCTAATTTGCCGGATTTATTTGGAGATATCCTTAATTTTAAGAGCTTTTTCATAAACATCACTTTTCTTTAACTTATATTTTGTTGCGATTTTTTTTACGGCATCCTTTAAGGTTGATTGTTCTAATTCTTTTTTTAGTTCTTCATCAATGTCAATATTATCTTCAGTGTTTTTAAGCGGTGGAGATATGACAATTACCAATTCTCCCTTGATTGGTTTGTCTTCTATTTTTTTTATAACTTCTTCAATGTTACCAAAAATGCATTCCTCATACAACTTTGTAATTTCTCTTACAACAGAAACTTCTCTGTTTGGCATTATTTCATTTATAATTTTAAGAGTTTTTAGGATTCTGATTGCTGTTTCATATACAACCAAAGTAGAATTTACGAGTTTTAGTTCATCAAAAAAATCAAATCTTGCTTTTTCTTTATTTGGCACAAATCCTGCAAACATAAATCTGTTTGTAGGTAATCCTGATAG
>JAFYWO010000061.1 GCA_017557925.1 Alphaproteobacteria bacterium
ACCAAATGAAATCTTACGAACTGTGAAAGAAGAATTCAAACCATCGTTTTTACGAGCGATACAAACGCCTTCATATATTTGGATACGTTCTCTATCACCTTCTTTTACTTTGGTGTGAACTTTTAATGTATCACCAGCTTTGAAGTTAGGAATATCTTTTCCTTCTGTTAACTTCGCAACTTGCTCTTTTTCAATATTTTCTAAAATATTCATCGTTTTACCTTTTTTGTATAAATTTGGTTTCTTTATATACCTAACTTTTTTTAGATTCAAGATAAATCTTATATAAGTCAGGTCGTCTAACTTTGGTTGTTGCTATTTGTTGTTGTTTTCGCCAATCTTGTATTTTTTGATGATGTCCTGAAAGCAATATTTCAGGAACACTGCGACCTTCCCACTCTATAGGGCGAGTGTATTGCGGATACTCCAAAAGATTATCCTCAAAGCTTTCATCTTCAGTTGAAGCCTTATTTCCCAAAACACCCGGCAAAAGACGAACTACTGCATCCAACATTATAAGAGCTGCTTGCTCTCCACCTGTTAAAATGTAATCTCCGATACTTATTTCTTCAATATTATAAGCTTCTATTATACGCTCATCTATACCTTCAAAACGACCGCAGATGATAGTCAATTCTTCTTCGTTTGATAGCTCTTTTACTTTACTTTGCGTAAGGGTTTTGCCCTTTGGTGACATATAAATTATACGACCTTTTGTATGATTAGAGCTTATAGCTCTACCTAAAACATCAGGACGCATTATCATACCTGCACCACCTCCGCAAGGAGTATCATCAACCGATTTATGCTTATCTAAAGCATAATCTCTTATGTTGACAGCTCTTAGCTCAAACTTATTTTCTTCTAAAGCTCTACCTGTTAAGGAGCTTCCTAAAAAGCCGGGGAAAAGCTCAGGAAAAATTGTCAAGATATTGACTTTTAGCATTCGTTAGAATCCTCTTCGTCTTCTAAAAATACCATACCTGTTGACGAAACAATAATATATCCTTCTTCCAGATTTATGCTTGGGACATAAGACTTATTAAAAGGTATCATCTCTTGACGGCCTGTTATTAGTTTAAGTTCCAGAATATCTCCTGCGCCAAAATTATAGAAACCTGCTACTTTGGCTACAGTATTTTTATTCTCATCATAAACTTTTAAGCCCACAAGGTCTGCTTCATAATAAGTTTCTTCATCCTTCAGAACGGGGAAAACACCACGAGGAGCATATAATTCTGTCCCGATGAGGGTTTCTGCTAACGTTCTGTCATCAATTCCTTTTATCTTGATGCGAAGTAAATCCTTAGAATGGCCGGTTACTTTTAACTCAAATTGTTGTTTAGAATCTTTGTCTTCCAACGCTCCATAATTAGCTATATCTCTATCACAAGCAGTAAAGCTTTTGACTTTTAATTCGCCCCTTATGCCGTGTACTCCCACTATCTTTCCTAAACAGATTTTTTTTGTAGTCATCAGATAACCTTTTGCAACATAAACTTAATTTATAATAAAAAAAGAATTATGCTTCAGCATTTGCTTCTGCAGCAGCGGCAGCAGCAGCTTCAGCTGCAGCACGAGCTTTTTCTTCTTTTTCTTTAATTCTCTCTAAAGCTTTTGCCTTAGGAGCTGATTTCTTTGGTTGATTTGCAATTTTTGGAGCTTCACAAAGACCAAGATTTGCAAACATTTTATGCAATCTATCTGTTGGTTCAGCACCTTTTGCTAACCATGATTTTACTTTTTCTGTATCAAGAACAAGTCTGTCTTGATGGTCTTGCGGTAACAATGGATTGTAAGAACCCAAACGTTCAATAAATCTACCATCACGAGGAGCTCTTTGATCTGCTACTACAATGCGGTAAAATGGGTGCTTCTTTGATCCACCGCGAGAAAGTCTAATACGAACTGACATTTTTTTCCTTTCCAGTTTTTAGTTGTTTTGTTAATTCCGTTTAAAACGGAAACTTGTTGTTAAATCCACCAAACGGATTATTACCCATTAATGGACTTTTTTTCATAAAATGAGAAGCCAGATTTTGCATTGAACCCAGTTTTCCCATTCTTTTCATCATAGTTGACATTTGCTCATAGGATTTAAGCAACTTGTTAACTTCATGAACTTCTACCCCTGCCCCTTTGGCTATTCTTTTTTTGCGAGAAGCTTTGATTATATCCGGGTGACGACGTTCTTCTTTAGTCATGGATAAAATTATCGCTTCTTGCTTTTTCATAATAGAATCTGCATCTACTGCTTCTATTTGTTCTTTGTACTTAGCAAGTCCGGGGAGCATTCCCATTATGCTTGACATTGAACCTAATTTTTGCATTTGACGCATTTGATTTAGCATATCATTCAAGTCAAATTTACCTTTTAACATTTTTTTTGCTTGAGCTTCTGCTTCTTGTTGGTCTATGTTTTCAACCGCTTTTTCTACAAGACTTACTATATCGCCTTTATCTAAAATACGTCCGGCTAAACGATCTGCGTGAAATTCTTCTATGTCTTCTAATTTCTCGCCCGTTCCTAAAAATTTGATTGGAGCTTTGGAAATCATCTTCATAGAAAGTGCCGCACCCGCTCTTGATGAACCATCTATACGAGTTAAAACTAAACCTGTAATGCCGATTTTTTCATTAAATTCTTTTGCAACATTACAAGCTTCTTGACCTATCAATGCGTCTGCTACCAATAAAGTTTCTGCAGGATTTGAGAGTTTTTTAACAAGAGATACCTCTTGCATCAAGTCTTCATCTATTTGGAGACGACCAGCCGTATCCAAAATCAAAACATCATAAAGACCACGCTTACCAACCTCTAATGCACGTTTAGTGATATCTAGCGGCTTTTCATCCTTTATAACAGGAAGAACATCTACACTAATTTGTGAACCGAGTTGAGAAAGTTGTTCTTGCGCAGCAGGACGATAAACGTCAAGAGATGCTAATAAAACTCTTTTTTTCTTCTTCAACTTTAAGGCTATCTTGGCAGATGTTGTTGTTTTACCTGAGCCTTGCAAACCAACCATCAAGACAACTGCTGGAGGAACTTGTCTGAAATTAAGAGATGTATCTTCTTCGTTTCCCAAAAGTTTTACAAGCTCATCATAGACAATTTTTACCAACTGTTGATCAGGACGAATAGATTTTATAACCTTTTCTCCCAATGCTTTCTCTTTTACTTCTGCCATAAATTCTTTAACAATAGGAAGCGATACATCTGCCTCTAAAAGAGCCAAACGAATCTCACGCAAACCCTCCTCTATATCCTTTTCAGTAATGATACCACGAGAGCTAAGTTTTTTAAATACGTCGCTTAATTTATTTGTTAAAGCATCAAACATTAAACTTCCTTTATTAAATCACCCATTTGATAAAAAAAATTTGCGCCAGTGTGCGAACCCTCGCTGACTGACGGCACTCCTTGGAGTGTTATTTCTTATCAAAATTAAGGTAATAATAGTGGTAAAATATCAAGAGTCAAGAGTTTTTTTGCTAACAAAAACAAAATATTTACCTAAAATATAATTAAGCACTATTACCAATGCCGTGACAAAGTATTTTGTTATAAACGGATGAAAATTGAAAAACTCCACCAAAATAACCAACAAAAAATAGTCCAAAACTCCAGTTAAAAATCTTACCGAAAAATACTTTGTTGCTTCTTTACCTGTTTCCTTGAGATTTTGTGTTTTTGTTCTGTAAACGTAATACTTATTTATCCCATAACCTAATGTCTTTGAAAAAAACATAGCAACAAGATTTGCATATCTTATCTTTACACCAAACATTACTAAAACGGTGTATACCGCTATATTAGATAAAGTTATAATTATCCCACCTGTTATATAGCGAAAAAACTCTTTATTTTTTAGTATCTTATTTATCATTTTTTGTAATTACCACCAGTGTCCATACAAATAAATTATATTGTTTTATGCTTATTGTTTGAGGAAGATTTTTCTTTACAAACCCCTTAAACCCCAAATATGTCCAATGATTTATGTGGTCTATAGGATTTCCTAATCTTTTGATATTTTTGCCCGAGATAAGATTTCCAAAACAAAAGAACGGCTCATTGGGAACAGACAATATTATGTGCTTTTTTGATACTCTGTATAATTCTTTCAGAGCTACGGACGGAAATTTAATATGTTCCAAAACCTCTGTTGATACAACCACATCAAAACTGCTATCTTTATACTTTAGAGATGTAATATCTCCTGTTTCAAAGATTATATTTCTGTCGTTATTTTCTTTAGCTTTTTGTATCGCCTCTTCAAAATAATCTACAGCTCTTATATTAAGATTATTAAAATTATCATATAAAAAGTTTGAAACAACACCTTCACCACACCCCATATCAAGAACTGTTTTTGTCTTTGGTTCTTCATCAATAAGCATACTAAAAATTTGAAGTAACTTTAAAAAAAACTTATCTAACATAAATCGTTTTAAAGGGTTCTTGGTATTATATTTTTCTATATTACCGGTATTGTATTCCATCTTTTTATTTTCTTTCATAAATTTCTTTAATATAAAGAGTATCGTTTGCTCTTCTTTTATCTTGGTCTACTAAGATATTTGCTATCAACCCCATTGATATAAATTGGGCGCCGATTAAAATTAACATAACTCCCAATGTAAGCAAAGGTCTTGTTCCTATCGGATAACCTAAAAACCATAAACAAGTTAAATACGAACAAACTAAACCACCTACACTTAACAAAATTAAGCCTATTTTACCAAAAAAATACATCGGTTTTTCATAATATTTAAGCAAGAACCAAGACGATATGGCATCATACAGACCTCTTAAATAGCGTTCGCATCCAAACTTTGATGCACCGTGCTGTCTTTTGTGATGCGTAACAGAAATTTCGGTTACTCTAAAGCCGTTTCTTTTAGCAAGAACCGGAATATAACGATGAAATTCACCATAAACTGCAATACTTTTAACAACTTCTTTTTTATATGCTTTGTAACCACAATTAAAGTCGTGAATTTTTATGCCGGAAAGTTTTGATGTTACCCAGTTAAATAATTTTGAGGGAAGTCTTTTTTCTAACGGATCCAAACGGTTTTCTTTCCAACCGGAAACCAAATCATAGCCCTCGTCTATTTTTTCTATAAATCTTCTGATTTCTTTAGGGTCATCTTGAAGGTCTGCATCCATTGTGATAACGATGTCACCCTTTGCATATCTAAAACCTGCCTCCAGAGCTTTTGATTTCCCAAAATTAGTGCGGAAGGTTATAAGTTTTATATGTACATCTGTATCTATGGCTTCTTTTATAATATTTTGTGATGAATCACCAGAACCATCATCTACAAAAATTATTTCATAATCATCTATTAATTCAGATGTTTTTATTTTTTGAATATTTGTATTGATATTTTTGATTAGAGTTTTTATTGATCCTTCCTCATTAAAAACCGGTATTACAACTGACAACATTCTTTTCATAATCTCTCCTTTTGTTATTTTATAGTAGTTGCTATGATATGTATGTCAACCGGATTTAAGTTTTTTTCACTCTTTTTAGAAAAATTCCAATTTATTAAAGCAATTCCTCTGCCCAAATTTTGCTTGATTTTTTTATTATCATAAGATAGTATCCCAAAAAATAATCATATTACAGAAAAAAGCATTTAAAATAAATGAGGATAAGTTATGCCTGAAAATATAGTTAACAAAAGAAAAACTTTTGCGATTATTTCACACCCTGACGCCGGTAAAACAACTTTGACCGAAAAATTGTTGTTATTTGGAGGTGCCATTCAACAAGCCGGTGCAGTTAAAGCAAGGGGGGAAAACAGACGAGCTCATTCTGACTGGATGAAAGTTGAGCAGGAAAGAGGTATTTCCGTTGCCTCATCTGTTATGACTTTTGAGTATAAAAATATTACTTTTAATCTTCTTGACACTCCCGGACACGAGGATTTCTCGGAAGATACATATCGTGTTTTAACTGCGGTTGACTCTGCGGTTATGGTTATTGATTCTGCAAAAGGTATTGAAACACAAACAAAAAAATTGTTTGAGGTTTGCAGACTTCGTAACATACCGATAATTACTTTTATCAACAAGATGGACAGAGAAGGATTAGACACCTTCTTGCTTTTAGATGATATTGAAAAAACTCTTGCTTTAGATGTATGTCCTCTTAGCTGGCCTATTGGTAGCGGAAAAGAATTTTTGGGTTGTTACGACTTATTAAATGACAGACTTATTTTAATGAATAAGACCGGAAATAAAGGTCAAATCAATGACATTATTGAAACGGTTAACGGTCTTGATGACCCAAAACTTGATGAAGTATTACCCAAACATTTAGCCGAGAAATTGCGTGAAGATGTTATGATGGTAAGAGAACTTTGTCCGGAATTTGATTTGGAGCTTTATTTAGCAGGAGCTTTAACTCCTGTATTCTTTGGTAGTGCAATCAATAACTTTGGTGTAAAAGAAGTTTTAGAAGGATTACATTCCCTCGCTCCTACTCCACGCCCCCAACCGACAGCTGAACGTGAGGTTACTGCAGATGAAAAAAAGGTTAGCGGTTTTATTTTTAAAATTCAAGCAAATATGGACCCAAAACACAGGGACAGAATCGCTTTTATGAGAATTTGTTCCGGACATTTCAAACGAGGAATGACCTTAAATCAGGTAAGAACAGGTAAACCGATTAAAGTTCCGACACCTGTGATGTTTTTAGCTCAAGAACGAGAGTTGGCAGAAGATGCATTTGCCGGTGATATTATCGGTATTCCAAACCACGGACAGTTGCGTATTGGTGATACTTTAACCGAGGGTGAAAAATTACATTTTACCGGTATTCCAAGTTTTGCACCGGAATTATTGAAATCTGTTAGAGCTTTAGACCCTCTAAAATCTAAACATCTTGGCAACGCATTACAACAAATTGCCGAAGAAGGCGGAGCAAGTGTATTTAAGCCTGTTATAGGTTCTGAATGGATTGTCGGTGTTGTCGGAGTATTACAATTTGAAGTTATGGCGGACAGAATTAGAACAGAATTTAATATTCCTGTCATATTTGAGCCTACTCAATATTATACCGCTCGTTGGATTAAGGCTGAAGATAATGCATTACTTAATAAATTTATTGATGCAAATCAGGCTAACATTGCAAATGATCATGATGGTGAAGTAGTATTTTTAGCTCGTAACGCTTGGCATCTTAATAAGGCTAAAGAAGACTTCCCTAAAGTAGAACTAAAAACAACAAGAGAACAAGTATTTTAATTATGTTTATCCCCCTTTGGCCTCAAACTAAAGGGGGATATATAATCTAGTCACTATATGATTTTTTTAGTTTATCCGCAAAATATCCTGATACACTTATATGCTCTGTTTTTAACTTTAGTGTATCAAAGACTTGTTGGCAGTATGTAAGGTAAAATTCTTTATCCTTATCATCAGTAGAATTGTTTTCTGCAAGCGCCAACTTGCGAATGGAAGATACAAGCTCTTTTTTATCATCTTTTGACACATCAAGATTATCAAAACAAAAACTTGCTCTTGATATATCCGCAAATCTTTTTAAGACAAAAGGCTTTATACTCGCATTACTCGTATTTAAACATAAGCAACGTTGAGAATGACTCAAACGTCTAACCAACAAATCTACCGTTTTACCATCAGGCAATGTCACTTTATTTAAATCAGGATTACCATAGATATGGTAAAACCATTGAAGTACATATTCTTTTCTTTCTTGTTTTTCCTGCCCTATAGGACAACTTTCTACCCCGTGAAAAAGTTTGGCACAATTTCTTGCTGTTAACTCTAAAGGATGTTTATCTGCAGGAATAGTATCGTCTTCTTTATATTCAAGATAAACACAATCTGTTCTTTCAGCAAAAGAACGCAATACTTCTTTTCTGTAAACAGAAGTATTTAGGCAGTAGGCCATTCTGTTATTATCGCCCGTTGCCAAAATGATTATAGGGATAATCTCCCCATTAGGCAAAATACATATATTTCTTTGTTTATCTTTGTATAACTGTTGGAACATCAAAATAGTTTTAGCTCTTTTTTTATCTCCTGTAACTTTATTGCCATTAACTTTTACATCATCTAAAAGATGCAAAACTTCTTGCGCAATAAGTTCCCCATGTTTTTTAGGTTCGGGTTTATCTTCTACATAAGATATATTGTTTAATTCGGCAAATGACTTTAAGATTTCTGTTTTAGGAGCATTAAATGTATTAAAATAATAAAAAGTTGCTCTTCCTTCGTAACGTCGTGCGACAATAATCTGAGCGGTTGAGCCATCCTTTAACGTGACTTGATTTTCTTGTTGATTATTATAAAGATTCTCCATAAATATTTTTATTTTAGTCCTTTTAGCTGATTTGGTCAATCGGATACCTAAATCATCATAC
>JAFYWO010000062.1 GCA_017557925.1 Alphaproteobacteria bacterium
CGAGCTGCGGCAAATTTTGTTAAAACTGTAGAAAATTTTGATGTTGAAATAGAAGTAAGTCGCCTAAACCAAACTGTAGACGGTACATCAATAATGGGTTTAATGATGTTATCTGCATCACTTGGCACAACCATAACTGTTAGCGCACAAGGTCCTGACAAAGAAAAAGCCTTAAACTCACTAACAGAGCTTGTAAACAACAAATTCGGAGAAGAGCGATGAGCAAAACCCCCGCTCCCCGCAACAAAACAATATTTTTATCTCCTGAAGAGATAGAGCACTATTCTTCTCGCTCAATCACACTTAATAAAAAATCTACTATAGACGACATACTTGATAAAACCATATATCAAGACACGTTTGAAGCCCTACCTAATTTACCTGCAAATTTTGCAGATTTAGTTGTTGTAGACCCACCATACAATCTAACCAAAAAATTCGGCACTAAAGAATTTAAATCAATGGATTGGAGTGAATATAAAAAATGGATGGATAAATGGCTTGCGGAAGTTTTCATTTCTTTAAAGCCCAACGGCACGCTATATATATGTTCTGATTGGAATACTTCTATTGCCATCCCTGAAATAGCCGGCAAATACTTTTTATTAAAAAATCGCATAACTTGGGAACGAGAAAAAGGCAGAAGTTCCGGCAACAACTGGAAAAACTGTATAGAAGATATATGGTTTTTTACCAAATCCCCTGAATACACCTTTAATTTAGATGCAGTAAAGCTGAAACGACCGGTTTTAGCCCCGTATAAAGATGAACAAGGTATCCCCAAAGACTGGCAAGAAGATGCAGAAGATGACGGAAAAAAATATCGTCTGACCGCTCCCTCAAACCTATGGACAGATATATCAATCCCCTTTTGGTCAATGGCTGAAAATACTCCCCATCCAACTCAAAAACCGGAAAAACTTATCGCCAAACTAATCCTTGCCTCAAGTAACGAGGGTGATGTAGTTTTTGACCCGTTTTTAGGCTCTGGCACAACATCTGTTACTGCCAAAAAACTAAACCGCCACTACGTTGGCATAGAAAGAGAAAAGGAATACGTTGCCATTGCTGAAAAACGCCTAGAAATGGCAAACGAAAACAAAACCATACAAGGATATGAAAAAGGTATATTCAAGCTCCGTAACGAGTAGCAAACAAGAAAGGACTATATTATGAAAAAATCATTATTCTTTACCATAATCATCTACACCCTATTCTTTGCAACCCCTGCCTTTGCTTGTGATATAAATCCTACCACTACATTATTCTTTTTTGTTGCGACACCAGTTATTATCGGAATAATTATATATTTTATCAATAAACGTAAAAAACAAAAGTTATCACCTCACATACTGATAAACCAAATTTTTCAAACATCTGTAACTACACTTGCCATAATGGGCATATTAAAAATATTCATAGCAAATGCACCTGAATTTTCAATCCCTATCATAATATTATCTTTATTATCCATTTTTGCCGATTCTTCCAAATCGTCCCCAAAAAAACAAGAAGACAGTAAATTAAAAACAAATTTATCCTACATAACACTATTAAGTATAATTTGCGCTCAAATCATAATTTTATTATTATACTCTGTGGTTTTGGGTTCCACTCCTTGTTCCAGAATGAATTAACCACCTTACATAGAAAACACACTTTATGAAGCCAATAACAACTAGAAGGAAAACGTTATGAAAAAATCATTATTTATCCCAACAATTTTTTACACCCTATTCTTTGCAACCCCTGCCTTTGCTTTTAAAATAGGCTTTGTCCCTCATTTATTTTTATACTATCTTTTTATGACACCTATTATTGCATCAATAATAATATGTTACAGTAAAAAAAAAGAAAAACCTAACAAACCAATTAGACAAATTTTAAAAATATTTGTAACAATTATAACAACAATTGTTACAACATTTGCTATACTTATTCTCGCATTTATAAGTTATGCAACTAAATTAGAAAACCTATTTTATATAATAACAATTATTATATTATATAGATTTATATTTTGCAACAATGGATATATAACAAAGTACGCAGAACAAATTATTCAAACAACTACAGCAACACTTTCCATACTAGCCACATTAAATTCACTGAAAGATATAGAATATAGTGTTTTTACTGTTGTTGCATCTTTTTTGTCTTTTTTAACATATTCGTTCTACCTACCCGAACACTTCTCCGCAAATAGTAAATTAAAAACATATTTATTCCGTATAACCCCTATATGCGTAAATTGTTATAAATTTGCTATTTTATGTACATACTCTCTAGTTTTAAGCGATATAAAAACTTGTTGTTGTGAACACTAGTGAAATAATAAAAAGAAAATTACAACTCAATCATTGCTTATATTTTCTAACTAGCAATCAACTGCCCAATACACAATTACAAACAAAGTAATGTCTACCCACACACGTCATCAATCCAATAAAAAAACAATCAAGCCTAGTAGAATATACTCTCATTTACAAAATACACTTACAATAAAAAAGAGCGGTAAAAACCGCCCTTTTATCAAACTTAAAAAACTTATTCTAACCACGCATAGAACTAATTTTTTCAATAAGCGCTTCCGTAGAACAATCGTGAGTTTGTCTTTGACCACCTTCAAGCTCTGGCAAAATCTTCAAAGCTAACTGCTTACCAAGTTCAACCCCCCATTGGTCAAATGAGTCAATTTCCCAAATAACACCTTGAGTATAAACCTTATGCTCATACATAGCAATCATCATACCCAAAGCAAAAGGTGTCAACTTTTTAATAATAAACATATTAGATGGACGATTACCTTCAAAACTCTTATTAAGTTTCAATTTCTCAATCGTAGCTTCATCTTTACCTTGAGCTCTTAATTCTGCCTCTACTTCTTCAACGGTTTTACCCTTCATCAAAGCTTCTGCCTGAGCCAAAATATTAGCCAACAAAATCAAATGATGTTTTCCGGTTTCATTTTGAGAATTTGCAGGAATAATAAAATCAACCGGCACAGGTTCTGTTCCCTGATGCAATAATTGGAAGAAAGAATGTTGAACATCTGTTCCTGCTCCGCCAAACAAAGCAGGACCGGTAGCATAATCAGTAATTTTCTTATTATCCAATCTCACGGATTTACCATTACTTTCCATATCAAGCTGTTGTAAATAAGCCGGCAAATGCTTCAAATATTGGTCGTATGGAATAACCGCATAACGATGAATATTATAATAATCATTATACCAAATACCAAGCAAAGCCTGAATAACCGGAATATTTTCTCTAAAATCAGCATTTCTAAAGTGGTTATCCATAGCTTCAGCACCCTTCAACAATTCCTTAAAATTGTCAAATCCAACAGCTAATGCTATAGAAAGTCCGATAGCAGACCACAAAGAATAACGTCCGCCCACAAAGTCCCAAAACTCAAACATATTTTTGGTATCAATACCAAATTCTTGAACTGCTTTAGCATTTGTAGACAAAGCAACAAAGTGATTTTTAACCGCATCTTCACCAAGTTTTTTAACCAACCACTCTCTGCAAGTTCTGGCATTTGTAAGGGTTTCTATTGTAGTAAACGTTTTAGAAGCAACAATAAACAATGTTTCTTCAGCATCAACTTTATTTAACACTTCAGCACAAGCAGTTCCGTCAATATTTGATATGAAAAAGCAATCAATTCCATCAATCCAATATTTCTTCAGAGCAGAAGTAACCATATAAGGTCCCAAATCAGACCCACCGATACCGATATTTACAATATTTTTTAACTTTTTACCTGTAGCCCCCCTAAAACTTCCGCTATGAACAGCCTTAACAAAAGTTTCCATTTGCTCTAAAACTCTTGTAATATCAACCATAACATCTTTACCGTCTACAAAAACAGGCTTTCCGGAAAAATTACGAAGAGCCGTATGCAAAACTGCCCTATTTTCTGTCACATTGATTTTTTTACCTTCAAACATATCCTCAATGCGCTCTTTTAAGTTATGTTCTTTTGCAAGTTCAAACAATGCATCTAAAACTTTTTCATCAAATCTGTTTTTTGAATAATCAAAAACCAAATCATTAAATTCTATTGTATATTTTTTTGCTCTGTTTGAATCATTATTAAACAAATCAATCATTGATTTAGAAGAAAATCTTTTATATTCATCTAATAAACCTTGAACAGCTTTAGAAACCGCCATTTTAATCTCCTATTAAAATTAAAACAAATAATAGAAAGTAATTTATTCCCAAACACAAAAAAGTCAATATAAACCCCTAATTCTCCCCAAATTTTAGACTTGACACCACCACTAATACACTTTAATATCCCAACAAAACAATTATATGGAGAATGATTATGCAATCGGTAATAGAAACACTTAATAAAATATTTATGACTTCTTTTGAAAAATCCGGCTATGACAGAGAGCTTGGCCGAGTTACCGTTTCTAACCGACCGGACCTTTGTCAATTCCAAGTAAACGGCGCAATGGGTGGCGCAAAATTATACAAAAAAGCACCTCTTATAATCGCTAACGAGGTTGTATCAAACATTGACAATAATGACGTTATCCAAAGCATAAATGTTGTAGCCCCCGGATTTATCAACATAAATGTAAAAGATGATTTTTTACATTCTTACTTGCACGGAATGCTCACATCTCAAGACTATGGTTTTGAAAAAACAGAAACTCCGCAAACCATAGTTTTAGACTATGGCGGTCCAAACATTGCAAAACCTCTCCACGTTGGACACCTTCGTTCAGCCGTAATCGGTGAAGCTTTAAAAAGACTAAACCGTTTTTATGGCAACAAAGTAATCGGCGATGCGCATTTAGGCGACTGGGGACTTCAAATGGGCTTAATCATCCACGAATTAAAAGTCCGCCAACCTTTACTTTGTTATTTTGATGAAAATTATACCGGTGATTATCCTGAAACAGCTCCGTTTACCTTACAAGATTTGGAGGAAATTTATCCTTTTGCCTCCCAAAAATCTAAAGAAGATGAAGCATATCTTGAAGAAGCTCGCACCGCAACACAAGAACTGCAAGATGGCAGAGCCGGTTATCGTGCCTTATTACGCCATATAACTAACACATCACTTCAAGACTTAAAGAAAAATTATGCTCGTTTAGATGTAGATTTTGACTTGTGGTATGGTGAATCAGATGCTCAACCGTATATACCTCAAATGGTAGAAAAAATGAAACAAGATGGTCACGCTTATTTAAGCGAAGGCGCACTTGTAGTTGATGTTAAGGAAGAAACAGATACAGCGCCAATTCCTCCTTGCATTATCTTAAAATCAAATGGTTCTGCTATATATGAAACAACTGATTTGGCAACTTTAGTGCAACGAGAACAAGACTTCAAACCAAACAGAGTATTGTATGTTGTAGATAAAAGACAATCATTGCATTTTGAAAGAGTTTTCCGTTGTGCTAAGAAAACAAATATAATCCCTCAAGATACAGAATTAACATTCTTAGGTTTCGGAACAGTAAACGGCTCAGACGGAAAACCGTTCAAAACACGCTCCGGTGGCACAATGAAGTTATCAGAACTTCTTGACACTGTAGAAGCAAAAGTATCCATCAAAGACAGCAACTCAATGTCTGCAGAAGAACTTAAAGAGTTATCGCAAATTATAGCCTTATCAGCAATCAAATACGGCGATCTCCAAAACCCTTGTGAAAGTAATTATATATTTGATATAGATAAATTTGCATCTTTTGAAGGCAACACCGGACCATATATTTTGTATACAATGGTTCGTATCAAATCAATTCTATCAAAGATAACCTTAAATGTTGATACAACAAACAATCCGTTTGTTGAGTTTACTTGTGACACAGAACGTGATTTAGCTCTAACACTTACAAAATTTAACCATATCATAAAAGAAACAGTAAAAAAGGATGCTCCTTCAATACTTTGCCAATACATTTATGAAATTTCCAATAAATTCAATGCTTTTTATCACGACAAAAAGATTTTGGCTGAAAGTGATGAAAAAATATTAAGTTCGCTTGTATCATTGATAACACTTACACTCAATATTTTAAACACATCCATAAACCTATTAGGCTTCAAAGCTCCGGAAAAAATGTAACTATGCCAAAAAATGTTCTTAAACTTCTTTTATTAACCTTGTTTATTTTGCCAAATTTATGTTTTGCAAAAGTAATAACGGTTGCCGTTATCGCCCCCAAACAAGGCGAATACAAAAAAGAGGGAAAAGAACTCCTTAACGGAGCAAAATTAGCTATAGACGAACTTAATAAAGAAGGTGGCCTTAAATCTCATAAAATAGACATTTTAACCATAGATGACAGATGTGACGACAGATTAGCCACCTCCACCGCCGAGATGTTATCACTTATAAATTCCAAAAAAATAGGTCTTGTCGTTGGTCCTTATTGCTCTAATCGTTTTGCTGAAATAGCAAACATATATGAAACATCAAAAATTTTCCAAATAGTCCCCACCACAGTAACCTATAGCAAGGCAAATTTAGATAAAAAAGGTCAAATAATGTTTCTTGGCACAAAATCACAAATGAGTGGTGACTTCTTTAACTTTTATAACCAAAATTTTGCCGGCTTAAAAACTGCCTTTGTATATGATGACAATAAAGAAGACGGTTATGCGGAAGTAGCAAAATCTTTGTTTGAAGAATTCAGACGTTTTGGTAAATCAGACTTATTAAAATTCTATCCTTTAAATAAAGACACCTCAATTCATGATTTAACTGAAACTCTAAAAAAGGATAAAATAGCCATATCTTTTGTTCTCTCATCTAAAGATTTAACAACGGATTTTATCTTAAAAATTAAAAATCTAACCCCATCAATGATAATTTTCACCGCAAAAAATATGCCACATTCCTCAATTTATAAAGATTTGGAAGAGCTCGCAAACGGCATATACACCCTCTCTCTAAAGAGTTTTAAAGACAGCCTTATGTTTACCGAAAATCTGGTAAATATGCGCCTAAACGGCGTAGAGCCTGAAGGGCTTGAAGTCTATAGTTATGCCGCCGTAAAACTTTGGAGTGACTTAGTTAAAGAAATAAACGGCTTTGATTATGAAAAACTCTTAAAAACTTCTAATTCTGAAACCTTGAAAGAAAAATGGCAAGAATTTATGATGCACTCCGGTTCGCTCAGTTCAAATAAATATATTATAGAAATGTATAACGAAGGTTCTTTCAAACAAGTATATTAAAAAATAACCTTACAACTATCTATCCATATCTCGTCTTGCTTTCAATATAGCACCTTTTCGCACTTTAATATAAGCTTCTTTATTTGTTTCCAACAAACGCCTTTTTTCTTTTCTTTCCAAATCACTTAAACTTCTTTTTTCTTCATCACTAAATAAATCATTTACCTGCTGATATGGGTTATCACCATTAACTGTCTTATCAAAAAGTTTTTCATTATTTTTTATACCTTCTTTAGTCAAAACATTACCCATCCTATTTGCTCTAACCAAATCAAGAGGCGAACCATCAGCAACAATTTTACCGTCTTTAACCATAACAACTCTGTCAACCAAAGCAATTTCCGTAGGATTATGAGTTACCATAATAACAGTTTTTTCTTTTGCCATTTCTTTTACCGCTCCCATGACTTTCAAGCTCAATTCTTGGTCAAGTCCTGTTGTCGGTTCATCCATAATCACAATCGGTTTATCACTCAAAAAAGCTCTGGCCAAAGCAAGCCTTTGTTTTTGCCCTCCAGACAAATTATTACCGTCAAAACCGATATTAAATCCCATTTTATCCTTAAATTTTTCAACATCTCCTTTCATACCGGCCATTTCTATAGCCTTTTCCAATTCTTCTTTTGTTGCATCAGGCTTAAAATATTTTAAGTTATACTCCAATGATGCATCAAAAAAATGCACTTTTTGCTCCACAAAAGAAATATGCCCATTTAATTCTTCGTCTTTAATATCTTTGATTTCCTTATCGCCGATAAATATTTTTCCGCTATCAACATCATAATCGTGCCTAATAAGGTTCATTAACGTAGATTTTCCGTGTCCTGAAGTTCCGATAACCGCAGTTAATTCTCCCTTATCAAACTCAACACTAACATTTTTTAAAATATCTTTACCCTTTTTTAGCTCTTCTTTTTCATTATCAATCATTGTTTTATCTGTTATATCATTTATTTCAGGATACGAAAAAGTAACATTTTGAATACTAATCTTTGTATCATTTTTGCTCAAACTCTTATCACCAGTCACTCTCTCTAACCCACGAGGAGTAACCAATTTCTTTTCCGTATCAATAACTCTATGAACAATCCCTTGCATATTATTCCAAATATTAGATAATTGTGTTCCAGAACTAAGAGTTTGCCAAGAAGCACCATTTATAAGCGCAAACCGACCAATATCTTTCGTTTCCCATACGTCATACAAAGAAACAACAGTAATTACCGCCTGCATAGCCACATTAACTGCCGTTAAAAACTTTAAGTTAGACATACTTTTACTTCTATTAACAGTTTCACTAATATAAGAAGCTCGTTTCATATTAGAGTTAATTTTATTCACCTCGCTATCAACTCTTTTAGTTTCTTGCACTAAAGATGCATTAGAAATACTGTCACGATTCTCTTTTCCCAATCTTCTTATAAATGAATCATATTTATTATTAAACTTCCGAAACCTATCATTCATATATTTGCCAAAACGAGCTGTTGCCACCGTAACACCTGCAACTGCAATAGCCAATTCCGGTGCAACCGTTGCCATACTAAAAGAAGCCAAACCAAACACTATGGCATTACCACCCCAATCAATCGTTCTCTTCAACAATTCTGCTTTTTCTCTAGCTACATTATCAACAATTCCACCCAATGCACCAGGATCATTTTTCTTAAAATAAGGTCTTGGTTTTGACAATATTTCTTCATACAATTTAGCTTTGATAGAATTAGAATACGCATTAGTTAAAATAAACTCGTTATCCTGCCGCTTTACATCAAAAAACCTATATGCGCTCTGCCTTGCAGCTTCCAATCCTGCAAAAAAACCTGTTTTAAGCATAGCCCCCTGAACTCTCAAGGCAACATCACCCAAACCACCATACAAAAACTTACCCAAATACGGACTAAGACCTTGTAATGAAGAACATAACGCCCTTGCACCTACAGTTTTCTTTAATTCCTTTTTAGATGTTTGCCACGCATCTTTTACCACTTCTTTCACCATAGAAAAAGTAGAAACTCTTTTAGACTTTATTTCTTCAAGATTAGCACTAACACTACTATTTGCGCTTTTCTTATCCTTTATTTGCTCTCTTAATTTTTTTGCAAGATTTAAGATATTTTCTTGCTCATAAGTCATATAACTTTTTTCTTGCTCTTTATTTTTACCCATCGTCACTACTTCCAACATTTTTTCAATATGATAATATGATAATATTATAACACAATTTTATAAACTATGCAAGTCCCAATATCTCTCACCAAATCCACAAACATTCTTCCCTTACCTTCAACATCCGTCTAACTAAAAACAAAAAAGCAGCTCCTTAAGGAACTGCTTTTTTTGTTATTATTTTGTCAAAGATAAAACTAAATCTCTATTAGCAACCCCGACAATCTTTTTTCTAATACTATTGAACAAGTCATCTCGCTTGAGCAACAACATCTTATAGTCAATAACATCCAAGCGAGCAATCATACCTTGAACACCTTCTGTCAAATGACTACAATTCTTCAGTAACTTAAGTATGTACTCTTGTTCCTTTGTACGAACAATCATTTCCTGAACAACATAACTTAAATTTTTATATTCAAGCAATTGAAGAATATATCCTCTATTACCTGATAAAACAATATCCTTCTGTTGTTCAGTAGTTAATTTCCAACAATGAAACAATCTTCCTATTGGCGAGTATAGAATTGGACTTGACAAATCTTGTCTTTTGAACAATTTGAGAATTAGTTCCAATTCGCCCGTATTGAGCACAACACGTTGCGCATCATTGCACAAAAATTTAATATCAAGTAATCTTGAAAGATATTCAAAATCACCTGTTTTAGCAATTATACGTTGTGCGTTATTGCACAAAACACCAACTTTAAGTAAGTTTAAAATTGCTTCTCTATTACCAGATTCCGCAATCTCAACCTGTTCCGCTTCTGTAAGACATAATTCCATCGGATTTGTAACATCCTTTGAAACATACTCAGAAACCTTTGAAACATACTTAGAAACCTTTGACGCTATGATGAAATTCATTATGCTCTTAACACGATGAAACTCAGCAATAACCATAAATACTTCACTATCCAAACGATTTTTAATCGCTTTTTCAAGATAATGCATAAATTTCTTAGGTTCATTATTATACAATTCACGATCAAGTACAACTTCAAATACTCCTTCGTTAATGTAATCATCCTTCAAAGGCTCATTACTAAAGAGCATTCCGGCTTCTTTCATCTCAAAACGAACGCCTCTAGGTGCATTATTGCACATTTCCTGAAGTCTCTGCCACTTATTTGTGGTCTGTTCTGCTTCTTCAATTGCATCTGAAAAATTTTGATATTTTTTCATAGTTAATTGTTTTTGATTTGTAACAGTTTATCTCTCACTCATATAGCTTCATACCATATAACCAAATAAACATAATTTACAAATAAGCAAAAACTTAAAAATAAACTATGATTTCTCCAATAATACGACACAAAACTACTTTAACACCACAAGATGTAACACAAATTTTATATTTTGTCAATCTTTTTTGACAAAAATTAAACAAAACCCCAAACCTGTTACAATATCAAATAACCTTCTCTTAACGCTTATACACATCACATATTTTTATTAAATTTTCTGTTGTAAATATTTTTAACAACACATATAATGCCACACAACAAAAACACTCATTAGAAAAGGTAATCAAAATGGCAGGAAGCATAAATAAAGTGACCTTGGTCGGAAATCTTGGACAAGACCCTCGTGTAAGTAACACACAATCCGGCTCAAAAGTAGTTAATTTTACCGTAGCAACATCAGATTCTTGGAAAGATAGAACCACAGGTGAAAGAAAAGACCGCACAGAATGGCATAGAGTAGTAATTTTCAACCCTGGCCTTGCCGAAACAGCAGAAAGATATCTTCGAAAAGGTTCAAAAGTATACTTAGAAGGTTCTCTCCAAACTCGTGAATGGGAAGACCAAAACGGACAAAAACGTTATACAACAGAAGTTGTATTACAAAACTACAATTCTCAATTAGTAATGCTGGACGGACGTGGTGATAATTCATCTTCAGCCGGTGATATTTACGATTCTTCTTCAGCATCAACAGGATGGGATACTTCTTCAACATCTTCTGTTGCAGATGATGATATTCCGTTCTAACAATCGTTTATAATAAAACATTAAAACCCTTAAATGCCAACTTGCTTTAAGGGTTTATTTTAATCAAAGGCCTTAAATATGTTATTCAACAAAGTTACAATATTAGGAATAGGTTTAATAGGCTCATCATTAGCCCGCAATATTAAAGAAAAAAACATAGCGCAAGAACTTTGTGTGTATGACATAAACCCCATACACTTGGAACAAGCCAAAGATTTACAACTGGCAGATTGTTGCACTTCAAACATCAAAGAAGCCGTAAATAATGCAGAATTGATAATCTTTGCAACACCTGTTTGTAGCTTTGAAAATTTAGCAAAAGAATGTAAAAAATACGCCCCAAACGGTGCAATTATTACAGACACAGGCTCTGTTAAAGAATACGCCCTAAACGAGATAGAAAAACACTTAAATAAAAACACAGGCTTTATCGTGGTAGGTTCACACCCTGTTGCCGGAACAGAAAAATCAGGTCCAACCTCCGGTTTCAGCCTATTATTTAAAGACAGATGGTGTATCTTAACTCCGGATAATAACTCAACTCCGGATGCAATAAAAAAAGTAACAAACCTTTGGCAACTATGTGATATGAAAACAGATATAATGACCCCGTCACATCACGACAAAGTAATGGCTGCAGTATCGCATCTTCCTCAACTGATAGCATATTCAATCGTTGGCACCGTAGATGACTTAGAAGATTACGAACACAAAGAAATAATCAAATATTCTGCCGGCGGTTTCAGAGATTTCACCCGTATAGCAGGCTCAGACCCTACAATGTGGAGAGATATTTTCTTAACAAACAAAAAACCAGTTCTTGAGCTTATTCAACGTTTTATTGAAGACCTAATTGCATTAGAACGTAACATCCGTTGGGATGAAGGCGACAAGATACACGCACTATTTACTCGCACACAAAAAATCAGAAAAGATGTTATAGAAGCCAAACAACATCAGCCTGAAGAAGAAAAGCGCCTAAAAGAAACTTTACAACACTC
>JAFYWO010000063.1 GCA_017557925.1 Alphaproteobacteria bacterium
ATAACACACATATTTCAACTACAAAAAAAGAACGCCGAAGCGCCCTTTTCTTAAAAAAAACAAATCTAATTACCTAAATCTCTTATAAAACGCACACCGTCAATAACGCCATTTCTGTATTTTCCCTTAATTTCAATCAAATGTCCGCTAAACTTTTTCCATTTTGCAAACGATGAACGTCCACGATTAAATTCAAGCTCAATGCGAATACCACCATTTGCGTTAATACTTTGACTAAAATTGCCAAAATTACACTTCGGACTCCCTACACCGACATCTTCTCTTGAAATCCTCAAAAAAGAACGTTCTCTTTCCTGAAAATAAACACCGCACCAATTAAGACTTTCAGCATTAACACACTCTATTGAAACAAAAAAAACAAATAAAAACAACAGTAGAAGCTTTGTTATTTTTGTTATTTTTTTCATATTACACTCCATAAAATTGTAAAAATATTATCTCATATATAACAACTATTTAGACTAATGTCAATATTTTTGTCCACTTTTAAACAACAAAAACTATTTTTCTGCTAAACAAATAAAATACTTGATTTTTTTTATATTTTATCCCAAATTAACAAAAGTAAAATGTAATTAAAATGAGGAAAAAATTATGCAAAAAATCGCAATTATCGGTGTTAAAGAAAGTCAAGGTTATGAACTGCTTAATCTTCTTAGCGAAAACAAATTTGACTCCCAAAACATTATTGCCGTAGAAGCACTTGCTCCGCTCGGAACAATAGTTTCATACGGAGAAGATGAAGAACTTGATGTCCAAATGCTTGATAATTTTGACTTCAAAAAAGCAGATATTGCCATTTTTTGTTGCCCTAAAGAACAAACAAATAAATACTTAAAAAAAGCAATTTCAGCATCTTGTAAAATCATAGACTTAAGCGGAGCAACTTTTAGCACTTCATCTGTTCCTTGCATAATACCGGAGCTCAACAACAACCAAATAACTCAAGACACAAACATAGTTTCAATAGCTTCATCAACCGCATACCAAACATTGCTTCCGCTCGCCAACACCATTAAAACCAACAAATTAAAGCGTTTGGTTATTACTGCTTTTATTTCTACATCAAACTTAGGTCGTATGGCAATGGATGAATTGTTTAGCCAATCAAGAAAAATTTTCTTAAATGAAACACTTGCAGACAACCAAAACGTATTCAAAAAACAAATTGCCTTCAACGTTCTACCACAAGTAGGAGAATTTATCGGAGAAGAAACTTCTTTTGAATGGCAACTCAACGCTGAAATCAAAAAAATCCTAAACACCGACATAAAAGTCCACGCCAATGCCGCTTATGTCCCAACATTTATCGGCAATGCGGTTTTTGTAAATGCCGAGTTTGAAAATGAGATAGATGCCACAGATATAAGAAAAGAAGCTTCAAGCATCAAAAACGTTGTTGTTTTTGATAAAAACGTAGATGGCGGATATGTCAGCGTAGATGACATACAAGGCGAAGATAACGTCTATGTATCTCGCATTCGCCAAGACGTCTCAGTAGAAAATGGTATAAGTTATTGGTCTGTATTAGACAATCTTCGTGCCGGTTCTGCAAAAATTGCCTTTGATATTTTACTAAAAAACTTTATCACTCGTTCATAAATTATTTTGAAAGTTTTATCAATGTCAAAATTTCTTAGTTTAATATTAGTTTCATCTCTTTTGTTTGTAACACCTTGTAAAAGTGAAAACCTTTCTGTTCCCCAAAAACAAGAAACAACAAAAGAAGAAATAACCACAAAACAAGAGTTTGACTACAAAAAAATTTCAGAGCAATTCAACGCACTTGAAGATGGATTAAAAAACAATAACCTGTCTAAAGAAGATTTAGATAAATCTCAAGATTTTCTTAATCAAACCGAGTTGTTTCTTACCACCTTTATCAAAGAAATAGAAAAAGAAGCTAAATACACTCAAGATGCCCTAACTGCAATAGGCGTGCCCGAAGAAGGAGAAGTTGAAGACGCATCAATTACCGAAATGCGTGAAAAATATACTCAATCAATGTCTGTCTATAAAGGAAAACAAATAGAAGCCAATCTCCTTAAAACAGAAATATCACGCCTAACCGCTTTAATTTCAGAAGCTCGCTCACGTTTACTGATTGGAGATCTTGTATCTACCCCTAATACCATAATAAATACCAATAACTTCATCAAAGCTTTCAATGATGCAGGAGTATTCATTTGGGATATAGTTTCTTCTCCGTTTCATTGGTATAAATCATTAAATAACAATCAAAAACAAAATGTTCATCACAATATTTTATCCGTATTATTAACACTTATAGCAATTCTTTCTTTTGGTATTTTCTTAAGAAACTTTATCATAAATCACTATGGCTACCGACACACAGATGAACAACCTCGTTATGGTCAAAAAATTGTCGTAGCCATCATAACGGCAATAGCTTATGGTGTAATACCATCTCTTTTAATCGGTGGTTGCCTTGTATGGCAAATAAGCAATCAAACTTTATTAAACAGTAACTTTGGCATAGCTTTGGCAAACATACTTTATTATGCCCTATACATAATTTTGGCCAAAGCAATCACCAGAGTAATACTTGCCCCTTGGAATGGTAAATGGCGTTTATTTAACATAACCGACTACAAAGCAGAACGCATTTTCAGAGCAGCAACATTATGTATAATCCTAATCGGTTCAATCAGTTGCATAATAAATATATCCTCATACTTTAGCATAACAGACGAGTTTAGTTTGCTTTTAGAAGTATTGGCAGATGGTATAAAAGCTATCTCAGTAATTCTATTAACTACTCGTATTTTTGAAAATAAAAAATCAAAAAACAATTCTGAAGAACCATTAATTTCATCTCAACAAGAAGAAGATGATGAAACTTCGCCATCATTTAAGATAATTGTATTTACAAGCATTTTTTCAATCATAACCTTCTCCATTTCGTTGTTAGGTTATCCGGGGTTATCTACCTTTATCTTCAACCGCTTCATTCTTTCGGTGTTATTACTGGGCAGTTTTATAATAGCTAAAAAGCTTATTTCCGATATACTTCGCCGTAGTATTGTGTTTTGGATATCAACATTTAAGCTTCGTAAACGCTTGTTATCCAAACTTGACTTTGCAATGTCGTTAATAATCACCCCGATTTTAGGCTTATTTTTCATCTATTCTCTCCTCCGTTTATGGGGAGTATCCGGAACATTTATGCTCCATCTCATAAAAAAGATAATTTTTGGCTTTAAGGTTGGCGGAATTGAAATATCGCTTTTAGCTATTTGCACAGGTTTTGTTGTTTTTATAGTTTCAATTACACTCGTTAAACTGTTAAAAAACCGTCTGTCCAATAACCTGCTTAACCGTATCAATATAGACGAAGGAATAAAACACTCACTTATCTCAGGCATAAATTTCATTGGTATCATAATTTCATTGATTTTAGCTGTGATTGCGATGGGTGTAGACCTCTCAAACCTGGCGGTTATCGCCGGTGCCTTATCCGTTGGTATCGGTTTTGGCTTACAAGATGTAATAAAAAATTTAGTTTCCGGTATAATAATTTTATTTGAGCGCCCGTTCAAAGTAGGTGACTGGGTAATCATCAACGGCGAAGAAGGAAAAATCAAACAAATAAACATCCGCTCCACAGAGTTAGAAACTTGGACACGTCAAAGCGTTATCATACCTAATGCAACTTTAATATCAAATTCTTTGATTAACCTCACACACGAAAATAATTGGCAACGCCAAAGCATAAAAGTCGGCGTATCATACGACTCAGATGCCGACTTGGTAACTCAACTATTGCTTGAGTGTGCAAAATCCTGCAAAAAAGTAACTAAAGTCCCTGCCCCGTATGTAATATTTAAAGACTTCGGCTCATCATCTCTTGATTTTGAACTTCGTTACTATATTTCTGACATTTGGGAAGGTTGGTCAGCTGCAAGTGACATACGTTACGAAATATTAAAAAAGTTTAGAGAAAACGGTATAAACATTGCTTATCCGCAAATAGTTGTTCATAAAGGAAGCTACGACACCTCTGTCAAAGGTTGGCAAACCAACGTATAAGATAGATAAAACCAACAAACAAATTGTTTATTTTGCTATTGACTACAAAGCCTATATGTACTATACTAAACTAGTGTTTGTAAGGAAAAATAACAATGGAAATACCAAATTTTGAAAATATAGCATCTTTTAGCTCTTGGGTTGAAAAATTGGAAGACAAAGAAATCCAATCTTGGAGCACTAAAGATTGGAATAATATGTTTGAAAAACTTAATCAGGCAATCCTTAAAGACCCTGATTTAAGAAAAAAGGATATTGAAGATATAAAAGAAAATCACATCAATAATAAAGATAACAAAGAAGATTATTTATACTATTATGAAAACAGTGAAAAACCTGAAATCAATAACCTGCGCCTAAGCAGAAGACGCTCATTGTATTTACAAAATTTCCAAACACAACATTTAGAAAAACTATACAGAAATTACCGTTTAGAAAAAGAAGATTATGACAAGCTTATAACTCACGGACAAGAAATAGGTATCAAGCTTGCTGTTTTAGAAGACCCGACAAACCAATCAGAAACCAATTATCCGTTGGTAGACAATGCTTCAATAAACGTAATGGCACGCCAAGATAACAGACATAAACAAACAATAGGAGAGATTGTAGACAAAGTAGTATATGATACTACTTCATACTCAAAATACAACTACCACACCTCAACCGGTGAACCACGCAAAAAATATGATGAAGTAAAAACTGAAATATCTGTAGACCATCTATCAGCTTCTTGTTTGGGAAAAAACAGATATAAAGATGATAACTCCACCCAAACGATAATAAATCCTAATAATACAGATAGCACATTAGCAACCGCCATACATGAAGCCATCCACGCACACGCCCAAATAAGAACCCAATACCAAGTAAAAGAACACGAAGAGGACTTCTTTATTCCAAGAGAAAATATGCCTGAAGACTTCTATACCCTCATAAAAAACAATAGAGATTTTTATTGCACTGGCGATTATCACACAAAATCTTCCACCCAAAAAATACAAGATTTTCATGCAAGCTATGCCAAACAACCTATAGAAAAACACGCACAACTTGTTGCCGTAACCGCAGAACGAACATTCAGACATTTAAGAGAACAATACTCAGAACGTTCAGCCAACAGATTATCACTTTGTATATCAGCCTTTCCCGAAACTGCATTTTATAATCCTAATACAGCTCAAATAGTTCTTTGTTATAACAATCAAACTTTAGCCCAATATGGAACAAATGCTGACAATTTAAAAGAAGAGTACTTCAAAGACCTAAATCCTGAAACTAAAGATAAAATAAGAGTTTCACAATCCGAAATTCATACATACATTGATGTCCCCCGAGGTTATAAAGCAAGTACTGATATAAAAAAATTTTATGACCAACAAATTAAACAAAAACATCAGAAAGAAAAAAAGGAAAAATCTTCGACCCAAACTTTAGCTATGCAACAAAAATCATTAAACCAAAACACTCTTTAAGCCAATATTTAATAAGGATAATTATCCTTTTTTTCTTGAATACCCTCTAAAATTCTCTTAATCTTCAGTTATCATATTAAAAAAAAGACAGTGAAGATGAAATCGTTAAAAAGACAAATAAAACATTTTTTCAAGAGTATATTCAAATCTAACCTATTCCTTAATCTTATGGGTTACATCGCTTTTATATATACCTATGTAGTGGGTAAAACCGGCACCTATGACACAACAGAACTTCAAAAACTACTACAGTTCTTAAATCAAGTAATGGAGGTATTTTTGTCGGCTGGCACGGAAGAGCTCTTATGTTGCCCTATTTTTGGCATCATCCTCTACCTACAATGGCACTTGCATCGCCACACCAAGACGGCAGAATTATAGCCCGTTTACTCAACTGCTATAACATAAAAACCATAGATGGCTCAACAGACCGAAATGCACTAAAATCCGCTCTCGCAATCACAAAAGAACTAAAAAACGGCAAAGTTGTAAGTTTAATTTCAGATGGTCCTCGTGGCCCCAGAATGAAGTTAAATAAAAGTGTCATCTACTTTGCCAAAAAAACAGGTAAACCGATTATAGGTATTACCTACAGCTCCACAAACGCCAAAGTTTTACAAAATTCTTGGGATGCAACACTTTTACCTAAACCGTTTGCCAAAGGTTATGTATATACAACATCACCATTATTTGTTCCCTCAAATGCCACAGAAGAAGAAATGGAAACCATGCGTCAATCTTTTGAGGATGAACTTAATACCTTAACCTTCAAAGCAGACGAACTATGTAATGTAGAAAAAATTTTAGTAGGTGTAACCAAATCCAAAAAACAAAGACATAAAAATAAGGAGAAATAAACTTGTTTATAGAAATATATAAAGTTCTAATGACATTGTCATTTCCAATCCTAAAACATACAATTATCAAAAAAAGACAACATCAAAATAAAGAACATCCCACTCGTTTTAATGAGCGTATAGGTCAATATAATTTCCCACGTCCTGAAGGTAAATTATATTGGTTGCATGGCGCATCTGTAGGCGAAGCTGTTTCTATGCTTCCACTTATAGACAAGCTCCTAAAAGAAGATGAAACACTAAACATAATGGTAACAACCGGCACACTTACTTCTGCCGAAATTATGAAAAAGCGCCTACCTCAAAGGGCTTTCCATCAATTTATTCCCTTTGACACTCCCAAATTTGCAAAAAATTTGATTTCACACTTTAAGCCTAATGCTGTATTATGGTTTGAATCAGAATTATGGCCTTCTTTATTATCTGAAATAAAAAAATCTCAAACACCGCTAATTTTGGTTAATGGCCGAATTTCCGATTCTTCCTTCAAAACTTGGAAATGTTTAAAACCAATAGCAAAAGAATTGCTCTCTTGCTTCAACTTATGTCTCGGACAGTCAGAACTTGACAAAGAACGTTTATCAATATTAGGCGCCCAAAAAACAGATTGTGTAGGTAATATCAAATTTTCAGCCCTAACACTTCCTGTGCCAGAACACCAACTTCAAGATTTGAAAAAATCTGTCGGTAACCGCCCAATTCTGTTCTTAAGTTCCACACATCATAACGAAGAAGAACAATTCAGCCAATATGTTCACAAACTAAAAAAATCAATCCCCGATATACTTATAATTTCTGCACCTCGCCACCCCAATAGAGGACAAGAAATAAAAGATACATTTATAGCCCAAAACTTGCAAACATCACTTCGTTCAAAGTTAGAACCTCTAACTGACCAAACAGATGTTTATGTCGCAGACACTATAGGCGAGATGGGATTATGGTATAACCTTGCCGATATTTCGTTTATTGGTGGCTCACTTATTCCGCACGGCGGTCAAAACTTTACAGAACCATCACGAGCCCAAAATGCCGTAATCGTAGGTCCTCACATGCACAACTTTAAAGAAATGATGGAAAAAGCCCAAAAAGCCGATGCTTTGTATCAGGCTAAAAATGTAGAAGATGCCATAGAACAAATTATTACACTCTTTAACAATCAAGTTTACTTGCAAGACTGTCAAGAAAAAGCATATAATTGGGCTATGTCTGAGGCAAAAGTTTTAGATAACATAAAAGACGCTCTCACAAAGGAACTCAATAAATGAGAACACCATCATTTTGGAAAACAAATAATTTAACAACAACCCTATTGGCACCATTTTCTCAAATATATGGTTATATAACCCAATACCGCATAAAAAATACTACTCCATACCAATCAAGCACTTATGTAATATGCGTGGGCAACATAACAGCCGGTGGAGTTGGTAAAACACCAATTTCCATTGCTTTAGCAAAAAAATATAAACAAGAGGGTAAGAAAGTTTTTTTCTTAACAAGAGGCTATAAAGGCAAGCTAAAAAACATTTTAGTAGACCTCAACAAGCATACCCCCGCACAAACCGGAGACGAAGCAAGATTATTAGCGCAAACTGCACCAACTATAATATCCCCTAACCGTAAAGACGGTGCAAAATTAGCAGAAAAACTCGGAGCAGAAATTATAATAATGGATGATGGCTTCCAAAATCCAAGCCTAAAAAAAGACGAAAGTATACTTGTATTTGACGGCTCTTATGGTATAGGCAACGGCAAAATAATCCCTTCCGGACCATTAAGAGAAACCCTTGAAACCGGTCTAAAACGTGCAACTTCCGTTATAATAATGGGAGAAGACAAAACAAACCTGAAATCCCAAATTACCATTCCCTGCTATCAAGGAACAATAATCCCTGATGTATTAGAATTAGATAATAAAAATGTATTGGCATTTGCAGGCATCGGTCATCCGCAAAAATTCTATGAAACTCTGCAAAAACTAGGCTATAACCTGATAAAAACCAAAGATTTTGAGGACCATCACACCTATACGACAGATGAGCTGAATGACTTAAAAAAATATGCTGAAGAAAACAACGCATACCTTATTACAACCGAAAAGGACTATGTAAAAATACCCAAAGAATACCACAAAGACATTTATTGTCTAAAAATAAAAGCAACCTGGAAATAGAAAGCTAAATAAACTTTAAGACATCTTCATAATAACCGTCGCAAACCTTGCAACCACGTCCCTCAACCAATTCGTGTAAAACAAAGTAAGGAATATTAAGGTTATTATTTCGTCCTGTTCCAAGCTCATTTTCAGGATGAGCACTTCCGCCATGAAAATCAGACCCACCGGCTGTAATCATCTTCAATTCTTTAATCATCATAAGATATTTTTCTCTTAATTCTCTTGTATGTGAAGAATGAAAAACTTCTACTCCATCAAGTCCATACCCTTTAAGCTCAACGAACAAATTAAACACCCCATCATCAATCTTTTTTGTATGCACAGGATGCGCCAAAATAGCAACTGCCCCATTGTCTTTAATAAAAGAAATTACATCTTTTACATCACGAGGTTTATTTTCAATATAACATCCCCCGTTTTTTACAAAAACCTTCTCATAAGCCTCATCAACAGTTTTTATATAACCTTTTTTAAGCAAAATCTCAACAAAATGCGGTCTTCTGATTTGTGTCCTCTCATTACCTTTTGCATCAAAAGCCACTTCTTCATACTTAATATCATACCCTCTTTGGTTAAGAATTTTCAAACGCAAATCTGTAATCCTTTTACGTCGTTTTAATTCTTCATTTTGGAACTTTTTAAATTCTTCCATAGCTTTATCAGGAATATCAAGCGCCAAAACCTCCATATCAGTTTCAGGATAATAAACAGAAAGTTCTGCCCCACTTATAATTTCAATATTTTTTCCTTTTGCGCAATTTTTTAATTCACTAATACCACTAACAGCATCATGGTCAGTTAAGGCAAACGCCTCTATACCCTTTTCAAGCGCCATATCCAAAAGTTGACTAGGACTATAAAATCCATCCGAAGCGGTAGAATGAATATGTAAATCAATCATCTTAAAACTCTCTTAAAATTCAAACGTTAAAATATTAGCAAAAATATTAGCACTTTCGTGAGTTCCACTCGCCTGACAAGAACTCAAAAACAAACAAAACAAGAGCAGTAAAACAATTCGCATAAAAAATCCTTTCCATCAGTCCGACGTGATATTAAAACATTATGGTTAAAATACCGTTTAAATCCTAACCAATCAGCCATATAAAAGCTAAAAAAAGGAGGCTATACCGCCTCCGAAAATAACTCAAATCTTGATTTAATAATCTAAAATATTTTCCAAAGCGCTTTTTACCATACGAGCATCACGAATATTTGTAAACAACACAAAAGACACTCCGGTTCCCGTAAAATAAATATCAGCATATCTCCACAAACGTTGCCATAATGTTTGCTTAATTTCAACCGATTCTATACGAGAGTTTTTTAATTCTTCAGTATTAACTGCAATAATACCTGTTTTGCAAATAACACGCTTATTCGTAACAATCATTTCTGTCATGCTAAGCTTAAGGTATTTAATAAAGGCAATAAAAATACAAAACCACCCGAAACCACCTTTATATGGAAAATGAGGATTTGTTCCGTCCGGCAAATCGGTAATAAACTTAAAGTATAACAAACCAACACCCAAAACAAAAAGAGCAAAAGCCCCAAAATAAGCAAACGGGTGAAGCAACGCCACTTTTGCTACAAACTCGTCGGCAGATAATGTTTTTCTCACATAACTGGACTTGCAAAGTTCTTTAGCTGTCAATTTAGGTATTTCAATATTCTTCCTAACAGGTCTGTATCCGCCCATCTGTTCTTGAAACATCCTAAATTGCATTAACTCTTCATCACTTAACTCTACCCTATTATTCATTTATTTCTCCTCAAAAAAATGCCTATTCCAATTTTAGCAACGATTCTAAAAAAAGTCTACAAAAAAATCCTTATAACCTTATCTTACCCTAAAACCTTACTCCCAACATTCTTTCACATATTCATCTTTTAGTTCATAAATATTCAAAAACTCAGTTTTTTTATAATATTTTTCAATCATTTCCAAATCCAAATAGTGCACAATTTCACGCCTACCACTCTCTTCTGCAAACTTATTAAAATAATTCTTACCATAAATAAATCTCGGCTTAATATTTTCAATCAAATAATTCATATCAGGTTTTTTAATAAGTCCCGTTTTTTCTCCAACCACATCAAGCTGACCTATCAACTGCCAATAATAATGAGGGTCACGAGCAAACATATTATACATCAACCCGTCACCATTAAACACATAATCGCACTTACTTATTTTTCTTGTAATATAGTCCGGTAAATAAGCTCTGTCTTTTGAATTAACATAAACATTGTGTTGATAACCGAAAATATTCCATAAATTAACCCCGACAATCACAACCATAGCCACTCTTACAAGTCTGTTTTTATCATCTAAGGTCTTTAACAAATAAATACCATTTAAAACCATAAAATAAGACAATAACCAATAATAATAAGAATAAGGCGAAAAATAAAAGAATCTTTGTAAAAATTCCGCCCAAAACATTATCCCTAAAAGAACCTTAAACTTATCTTTGCTCAATATCCCCATAAAACTGCCGATAGCACCAAACCACAACCACATCCTCATATAATTATCAATTTTGGCAATTCTGCCTAACTCAAATCCTTCAACCAAATTTAAGTTAAATTCATAATTAGAGGCAAAATAAACCCTAATTATATTATATTTCCAAAGATAACCGAAAAATCCTCCCAATATAATACCTGTTACCAAAAGCATTTTAACCAAATCTTTTGTTTTAATTTCTTTCTTATACCAAAACCAAAGTCCGCTCAAGCCAATTAAAAACAAAGGAAACAAAGCCTTTTGCGCAAATAAAAAGCTTAGCGTAAAAAACACCCCCGCAACAATCAAATCACCACATTTTACATCCCTTAAATACCTAAAATAATAAAAGAGCCCTCCCATCAAACAAAATACCATATAATTATCAGGCCTAAAATCCAACGCATATACTTTATATGACGGAACCATCAAAAACAAAAAACTCAAAACACCTGCAAATTTTCCGCCAATAAACTCATTAACTAAATGGTACACATATACAAGTGATTTCAAAAACACCAAAAACGATATAAAACCGACAACTTCACTAATCGTAACATCATACGAAAAAACACCGGTCAACGGCGCAAAAATAAACCACATCAAAGGATTATGATGCTGAAAAAAATCACGATAAGGAATCTTGCCCTGAAAAATCAAAAATGACGAATGAATATGCTCAACATTATCACCATTTTGTGTAGGCACATTCAAGAGCAACATCAAATAAATACCGAGTATTACAACAAACTCTAACGCAATACCAAAACCAACTCCGTATTTTAGAAAAAATTCTTTTAAGGTATTTTTTGATAACTCAATTTTCCTCATACAACCACTCTTTCTTGTCTTCATTATATTGACAGTTAGTTTTTTCAAACTCTTTTTTTAGCTTAAAAAGACCACCTTTAACAACAACATAATCCTCTTTATTAAATACATTTTCTTCATCTTCACTAATTCTGTCGTAGTAACGATAAATCATATCCCAATCAAATTTATGAATAACCTCATCAATTCCTTCAAATTTTTTATATCTGTCATAAACATCATAAACAACCATAACCTTAGGCAATTTTTCTTCAATCAGCTTATTATAATCATCTCTGACAGCAATCCCTGTTTTTTCACCGACAACATCTAATTGCCCCCTCAAAAACCAATAATATCCTAAATCTTTATAAAACAAGTTACCATTACTGCTTGAGGTAAAAACATAATCGCATCTGTTTGTTTGGCTAACCAACCACTTATGAAAATCCTTATCCTTTGCCACAAACAAATCAAACAAGATATAATACAAAATAATCCCTGCATATACCTGTAAATAAGCAATAAACACCCACAACAACAGCTTATTTTTCTTCGCCATCTCCACAATAGAAACCATCATCAATACCGTAACAAAAAAGTATGCCTCATAAAAATAATACAAATGCGGACTAAAATAAAATAACTTACATGCTAAATTTGTAACCGAAATAAAATACCAAATCCTAAAATACTTATCCTTAAACCAACATAAAAACGCCCCAAAACATATCCCCATATAAAATACAAATTTATCCGTATCCGTAGGATTTAATATGCCATATTCTCCAATATGTTTAACAAGTTGACGATTAAACTCAAACGAGCTCTTTAAATAAATATCAAAACATCCCTCATAAATAAGCCATAACACCCCCAACCCCACGGTAGCCAACAAAAATACCGTTGCAATCAAAAAATCCTTAAGCTTCATTTGTTTTTTATAAAGCAAATACAAAACCACCAAACCGATAGACGGCACAAACAACAGCACTTTCTGTAAAAATAAAAAACTGATACCAAAGCTTGTAAAACTGATAATTAAATCCTTTCTTAACATATCACGCATATACGAAAAAAGGTAATAAATACCAATCACAAGCATAACCAACATATAATTATCAGGCTTAAAATACAAATAATAGAGCCATACCCCCGGAAGCAAAATAACAATAACCGATAACAATCCGGCAGTCTTATCACCCAAAAACTCTACAATAATCTTATACAAAAACCAAAGACCGACCAAAAATACCAGATATGTTATAAATGCAACCGCACCAAAAACTCTAATATCACCAAAAAATAACTCAACAACAGGGCTAAATAAATACCACATCAAAGGATTATGATGTTCAAAAAAATCAACATAAGGAACTTTTCCTTGACTTACCAAAAAAGAAGCGTGGATATGTTCAATAATATCCCCTTCCGGATACCTCAAAAACAAAGCTCCCGCACCGACTAACAAAACAACAAAAAATAAATCAATCATCAAAACAACATTGGGTGAAAATAAAGATTTCCACCCTTTTGTTTCAGACATTTCTTCCTGTTTATTCATCAATATCTGTACCTCTTTACAATATTGATATTACGCACATATCTTTCATCATCTCTCATATCTTCCAAATCAACCGGCAATTTTGTTCTCCAATTAGGATTCTCTCTATCTGTTCCCGGCAGATTTTGTAATTTATTTTGATGAAGTATATTTTCAAATTCAAGCATAAACACTTCACTGTTACTACTTGCAACAAATGCATTTACGGCCTCATCAATTCCTTCAGGAAAAGAACTGGCGTTCAAATAATCTCCTTTTCTTAAATTATCTTTCGGCCAAACTTTTTCAGCATCAAGTGCACTTAATAAGTTTTTGCGTTCAAATACACGACGGTTTCTTGCGTTATTTGCCTCCTCACCTGAAAACAAACCCAAATCTTCCATCGTTGTAATTTCTAACGCATTCCACCAGGCTTTCAATGGTGGCATATCGTGTGTTGCAACAGAAGAAAAGTACTTATACTCATACTGACAAGGTCTTTTCCAATACATTCTGTCATCTGTTCTTTCTTCCCAAAGAACGCCCAATGTATAAATATTTTTTTCTCTTAACAATGTATCAAAACCTTTTTCAACATTACCGATACATTCGCCCACTACCATACAATTATTCAACCTGCTTTCCAAGGCTAAAATATTAAGCATATCGTTTAACTCATAACGAATATACGAGCCCATAGACTCCTTTTCGGGAATAATATAAAGTCTTGCCAACCCCATAACGTGATCAATACGAAGAGCTCCTGCGTGTTTCATATTAGCTCTTAAAATTTTAACAAACGGCTTATAACCTCTTTCCTTTAATTGATAAGGATTAAAAGCACCCAATCCCCACTTTTGACCTGTCGGGAAATTATTATCCGGAGGTG
>JAFYWO010000064.1 GCA_017557925.1 Alphaproteobacteria bacterium
TCTTCTAACTCTGTTTTTATCTCTTGCATACCAATTCTTTCTGCAAGAGGAGCATAAATATCCAATGTTTCTTTTGCTATTCTTCTTCTTTTTTCTTCTTTACAAAAATGAAGCGTTCTGACGTTATGCAGGCGGTCTGCTAATTTTATCAACAAAACCCTTATATCATCCGACATAGCAAGTAGTAATTTTCTAAAATTTTCTGCTTGTTTACTTGAACCGGATTTTTGCTCAATAATAGCTAATTTTGTTACACCATCAACAATAGCAGCAACAGGGGCGCCGAATAATTTTTTTATTTCTTCTACCGAGGTTTCTGTATCTTCAACCGTATCATGAAGCAATCCGGCTATAATTGAGTTACAATCCAAGCGGAATTTTGTTAAAATACCTGCAACTTCAATAGGATGCGAATAATACGGATCTCCTGATGTGCGCAGTTGTGCACCGTGTCTTTTCATTGCAAAAACGTAAGCCCTATTTAATGCATCTTCATCTGCATTTGGGTCATAAGATTTAACTAAATCTACTAACTCGTATTGTCTTAACATAAAACCTCTTTATATTCTTTCACAATGGATGATTATATTATCAAAATAAAAAAAATGCAAGATACAATATGCAGTATCTTGCATTATCATTTCAAAAGATTTCTAACAGAAAAAATTATTCCTCAAAATCATCCATATCATCAGAAAAATCATCTTTATCAAATGCATCATCTAAATCGTCATCATCCAAAGATAATCCATCCATATCAACATCTAAAGTTTCACCTTGACTGTCTTCTATTTGCATACTTTCTGCCAAAGCTGCATCCAAAATAGTATCTCCGTCAAATTGAGCATCCAATTCAGACAATTCTTTTTCAGCAGCCAAAATTTCAAGCTCTTCTTCTTCAGGTTCTTCAACTTCAACATACTTTTGTAATCCCATAACAAGTGAGCGTTGCAATTCTTCTATATCTGCTTTATTTTCTGCAATTTCTCTTAATGCAATAACAGAATTTTTATCATTATCACGATCAACTTGTATAGGAGAGCCGGAAGCTATATCCTTTGCACGCTGAGAAGCAACTAAAAGAAGTTCATAACGATTAGGTATTTTTTCAATGCAGTCTTCAACTGTTACACGAGCCATTATTATCCACCTTATTTAATGAAATTTTACACTTTAGGGAGTTTATACACAAAACATCTTGTAAATGCAACCTTTTTTTTCACATTTTTTAATTTAATAGATAATAGGAGCCGTTAACAATACTCCTCTTAATCTTGTGAATTTAGAATCCAAAGCTTCCCTTAGACTTCTTACGGCTTCAACATCTTCTCTAAACACCGCATACATCTTTATTATAGTAGCCTCATTTGCATACATTTCACGTTTCCATTTTTCAGGCAAACGCTCTATGTAGTGGTTATAGTATCCCCTTTTATGATAATTTACTGCATAAGCTGTTTCCATTGAGGCAGAAGCAACCCTAAAAGCTTTTATTGTTTTATCACCAACATAAGCCCATTCTTCAGGAGTATAGCCATATTTCGCAAGAATATATTTAAATTCTTCATACAGACCTGCAAATTTTATTTTAAGAACCAAACGTTGACAAGGATTTACCACATCTTTTAATTCATTTTGATATAATGAAGTCCCATTTTCTTGTTCCCACATATCCAAAAGATATTGACCGCTTATGATTTCCGAATAAATCCGCATATTATCAGTTTCACCCCATGCTTCCAACTCATCTATAGTAGACATAAATGCTTCAGCATCTTTTGTTGTTAAAGGAGATGTAAGAGTTGGAGAAATTGTCCTATAATTGTTATTAACCGGGTTAGTTTTCTTTATTTTTGAAGAAGGAGTTTTAGGAGTATCTACCGGCATATCCAATTTCTTTTTTATAAAATCAGGTATATCTCTTGGCGGTTTAGGCTTTTTTACCTGTTTTTGAACAGGTTTATCCAAATCTGTTTTATCTGTCTCACCCCACAATTCCGGCATCAATAACACATATAAAGAAGGAGATAAATATTCAACATCTTCTAATGCCAACATTTTTTCCGCCACTCGTTTTGGAAACTTATTTTTGGTTTCCTTTATTCCCGGAAGGTTTAGTATCTTTTCAGACATCCCTGGAACTTCATGAAGCATTGGACCAATGTATTGATACATTTCCTTAGGCAATAAACCCAAAACTTCCAACAATTCATCTTCATAGTTATTCTTTAATCTTTTTTCACTCAATCCATAAAATTTTATAGTTCGGCTAAACTCTTTCTTAAACCTGTTTCCCATCTTTAGACGAGAACTGAATCCTTTATCATACAAATCTTTGGTATCAAAATATTTTTTTATTAACTCTTTTATATTTGGAAGTTCAATCCCCATATCTACATTAAAATAGTGATTAAATTCTCCAATATCTGCTTTTGCCATATTTATTGAAAAGACAAACAACAATAAGATGAGGATTTTTTTCAACATAATTACCCCTTAAAACATTTTATCACTATATTTTAAATATAAAAAATTAAAAAAACGTTATGCTTGCTTTTTAAAACCAAATGTATTATGATTTGTGCAATATATGTGTCACAACCATCAATGGAGTATAAAAAAAATGATATGGACAGATGAAGCAGTTGAAGAACTAAAGAAAATGTGGGATAAAGGTATGACGACAGGACAAATCGCCAAAGTCTTGAACGTTACAAAAAACTCCATCATCGGCAAGGTTCATCGTTTATGTTTAACCGCCAGACCGTCCCCTATTAAGAAGAGTTCTGCTTCTTCTCAAACCCCAAAAACTACTGAAAAAAAGACTGAAGTAACAAAAGAAAAAAACAAAACTAAAGAAACAAAACCTAAGACAAAAACTACTGCAAAGGTTAAGTTAGCTGTTACGGAAGAAGTTAAAACCCAACCGGCACCTGTTATTGAAGAAACTAATATTCCATTAGTAAAACTTGACAATCATACTTGTCGTTGGCCAATGGGAGACCCTAAAGATGAGGATTTCTGTTTTTGTGGCAAAAGAATTAAAACCGGACAAACATATTGTGAAGAACACGCTCAAATAGCATACGTTAAACCGGGAAAGAAAATCTAATAGTCAGAATCAAAGGTTATTTAAGGTGCGAATCGGTTTCGCACCTTTTTTGTCAGTGAGGTTAAATGTATAGTGATAAGTTTTTAAAATTTATAGAAATGTGGCAAAAAGAATTTGCAATTGAGCGTTCTATTGATGAAAAGGTTTGTGTTGACAAAGACAACAACCCTATCCCATGGTATACATATCCTGCCATTGAGTATTTATCACAATTTGATTATGAAGATAAAGAAATTTTTGAATTCGGGTGTGGCTATTCTTCTATGTTTTGGGCAAACAGAGCAAAAAAAGTAACAAGCATTGAAGACAACATAAATTGGTTTTCTAAATGGCAAAATGAATTTATGCACGACAAATTGGATATTCGTTGGAGAGATGAAGGTGAAGGTTATTTCAATGCAATTTTTGAAGATAACAAAAAATATGATGTAATTATTGTTGATGGAAAAAGAAGAGCAGACTGTGCAAGAACGGCTCTATCCTGCTTAAATAAAGGCGGAATGATAATTTTGGATGATAGTGATAGAATTAACACCAGTAAAGAATATATAAATGCGGTTAATGAATTAAAAAAAGGGAATTTAATACAAGTTGATTTTTATGGCTTTTGCCCAATGAATAACTACAGCAAAACTACTTCATTGTTTTTATCAAGAGACTTTAATTTCAAATCTCAATACATTGTGCAACCGATAAACGGACTCGGAAATTTGTGGGGAATGGGAAGAAAGCACCGAAAAGAATTTTTCAAAGTAAATAAATAATAAGAAGATGATATTTCCTCGTTATTACCCAAATTTACCCCAAAGACTGCTTAATCTTACAGTCCTTTGTTACATATCCATACCACCAAATTTATTACCAACAAAACCGACAATATTATTACTTTTTTTATCCTTACTACCACTCAAAGACTTTGAATCTTCTTTTAATTCTTCTTTAAGTTTAGATTTACTTTCTTCTTCTGTTTTTCGCAAAAGCTCTACTACTTCTTTATGATTATACTCAGAAGCCAACATCAACGCTGTCAAACCTTTTTTATCTTTCGCATTAACATCTGCACCTTTAATTACAAGCTCTTTAATCTCCTCTGCACTTTTTAAA
>JAFYWO010000065.1 GCA_017557925.1 Alphaproteobacteria bacterium
AGAAACATAATAGCCCAAATCTCTCAGTTTTAACTGTTTATATTCTTTTTTTATAAGCTCAAGCTTTTGTCTTACACTAAAGTTATTTATTGAAGATGGGGCTTCATTTAGAGAAGCTGAAACTTGTTCTGTATGATTTAGCTTTTGAGATTTTTGGTATTCTCTTTTAAAGTTTTCTATTTTTTTTCTTATATTCTTATTGGGAGATTTTAATGTATTTTGTTGCTTTCTTCTGAGCTTACCAATCTGTCTTTTGGCATACAAAGGAGATAAATAGTATTTAAAACTATTTATATTCTCTTTGATATATGTAAAGGTATTGTTGGTATCTTCTTTTAATTCTTTTACCAACACCTCTTTGTTATCCATTTATATCTCTCCAAAGTGATGCTATATTTAATATTTGGGATTATAACACCTGTTTTGACATAAGTCAAAGCTTTTTTTGTCACAAAAACTATTTATTTTGTATAACAAGGCTACCATCTTTTACTTCTATGATTATTGTTGAGAAATCCTTGATTTTTCCTTCTAAAATTGCTACGGCCAACTTATTTTCTAATTCTTTTTTAAGCAAGCGCTTCAAAGGACGAGCACCATATATCTCATCATAACCGTTATCTGTTATATAAGATTTTGCTTCTTCAGTCAGTTCAAGTGTAATATTTCTGTCAACTAAACGCTTTTCAATATCTTTTAGGGCTATTGAAGTTATTTTTGCTATATCTTCTTTGGTTAATTTATCAAAAATAACTATATCATCTATACGATTAATAAATTCGGGACGGAAAGTTTGCTTTAAGGATTGCAGAACAAAATCTTCTTTATGGGTTTGACTTAAAGATTTATCTACCAGATAATGAGCCCCTATATTAGATGTCATTATGATAATTGTGTTCTTAAAGTCTACCGTGCGTGATTTACTGTCTGTTAATCGCCCATCATCCAAAACCTGCAACAAAATATTAAACACGTCAGTATGAGCCTTTTCTATCTCATCAAATAAAATTACCTGATAAGGACGACGGCGAACACTTTCAGTTAATTGACCACCTTCCTCGTAGCCTACATAGCCTGGAGGAGAACCGATTAGGCGTGATACAGAATGTTTTTCCATATATTCGGACATATCTATTCTTAAAATTGCATTTTCGTCATTAAATAAAAACTCTGCTAAACTTTTAGCTAACTCTGTTTTTCCTACACCTGTGGGACCTAAAAACAAAAATGAACCGATTGGTTGTTTGGCATTGGATATTCCGGAACGGCTACGTCGTATGGCATTTGATACAGAGCTTACTGCTTTTTCTTGTCCGACCACACGTTGTTCAAGATAAGTTTCAAGTTTTAAGAGCTTTTCTATTTCCGATGACAGCATTTTATCTGTCGGTATCCCAGTCCATTTAGATACTACTTTGGCTATATCATCGGCTTCAACGGTTTGAGTTTGTGTTGAGGGAACTTTTTTTTCTAATTCTTGTATTGAATTAACAAGATTTGGTATAATTCCGTATTGAAGTTCTCCTGCTCTTTCATATTGTCCCAAACGTTTGGCTATCTCTGTTTCGTTTTTGGCTTTATCTAATTTATCTTTTAACAGAGTTATTTGGTTTAGGTTGTCTTTTTCTTGTTGCCAAATATGAGTTTCGGACTTTGAAGTTTCTTCCAAATCAGCAAGCTCTTCTTCTATCTTTTTCAGACGTTCTTTAGACTGTTCGTCTGTTTCTTTTTTTAAGGCTTCTTTTTCTATTTTAAGAGAAAGTATTTTTCGGTCTATTGTATCAAGATGTTCCGGCTTACTGTCTACACTCATACGAACCAATGAGGCTGCTTCATCCATAAGGTCTATTGCTTTATCGGGCATATAACGATCTTGGATATAGCGATTTGCCAAAGTTGCAGATGATATTATGGCTAAATCCGAAATCCTAACTCCGTGATGAAGTTCAAACTTTTCTTTTATTCCGCGAAGAATTGTTATTGTTTCTTCTACATTTGGCTCATTAACATATACAGGTTGAAAACGACGAGCCAAAGCTTGGTCTTTTTCTACATATTTTTTATACTCGTTTAATGTAGTTGCGCCTACACAATGAAGTTCTCCTCGTGCAAGTGCCGGTTTTAGAAGATTTGAGGCATCCATTGAGCCGGTATCCGCACCTGCTCCTACGATTGTGTGCATTTCATCTATAAACAAAATAACTTTGCCATTTTGCTCTTCTATTTCTTTTAAGAGAGATTTTAGGCGTTCTTCAAATTCCCCTCTATATTTGGCACCGGCAATCAATGCGCCCATATCTAAAGACAAAATGTGTTTATTTTTTAGAGACTCCGGAACATCATTATTGATTATTCTTTGTGCAAGACCTTCTATAATTGCAGTTTTACCGACTCCTGGTTCTCCGATTAAGACCGGATTATTTTTTGTTCTTCTTGAGAGAACTTGAATTGTTCTTCGTATTTCTTCTTCTCTTCCGATTACCGGATCAAGCTTTCCTTCTTTTGCTTTTAGAGTTAAATCTGTGGTATATTTTTTTAGACTCTCAAACGTATCTTCGGCATCAGCGGTATCTGCCAAACGTCCTTGGCGATAGTTTTTAATGGCTTCATTTAATTTTTTTGCATCCATATTACAGCTTTTAAGTAAAGATGTTGCATTATGTTGACCGATTGTCAATGCTTGTAGCAGGCGTTCTAATGTTATGAATGTATCATTGGATTTTTTAGCTAGCTCATTTGCCTCTAAAAGTAGGCGATTATACTCTTGCGAAAATGATGATTGAATATTTGAGCCTGTTACTGACGGCAGTTTTTTTAATTCTTGTTTTGTCAAGGTTTTTAAGCTATTAAGGTCCGAGTTAGAAACTTGTATTAAGTTTTCTATTACGGCATCATTTTCATCCAATATTGCTCCCAATAAATGCAAAGGTGTCACCAACTGATGTGATGCCAATATCGCAGAATTTATTGAGTTTTGTATAACTTTTTGTGATTTTGAAGTAAAATTTTGTGTATCCATCTTTTTTCTCCTTACATTTTATGTAGGAAGTAATATATACAAAAATCAAGTAGTTTGATGAAATTTATTTTGGCAGTTGAGATTTTATGGCTTGTGTTCCAAGTTGGGTCATCATTATTACAAAATATTTATCATCTATGTAAATACTGTTCTCATCAGGCCAAATTGCGGTACTTGTGCTTAAAAAATACTCTAATTCAGGAGTTAAATCAGATATTTGCGTTGTTTTATTAAAGACATCAGATACAGCATAAAAATTATATATCCCTGATGGTATATGACGTATTGTGAAAGATTTTTCAAGTATATAAGGGCTTTTTATATCATACTTTTCATGATAATATTTGGAACGAAGCGAGATTGTATCGGTAAAAACCGGAGTTAAAGGCAAATGTTTTGCCTTTGGCTCTAATCTATTAAGTATTCTTGCTGTTTGGTTTATTTCAGCAATGCGACCTAATTCCCACACTTTTTGAGCATAAAAATTTTGCTCTACTGATATAAACATATAGAAAATACTTAATACCAATCCTAAGTTTCTGACGGCTTTTTTTTGCATCAATAAATATGCAAAAGCTCCGCAATACAAAAAATTAAGACCATAAAAATTTATTCTGGGCATAAAAGCAACATCTAAAGGATTTTTAGCTAATATAGCACTTAATATTGTAGATAAAAAAGCAAGCATCCAAAAGATTATATTTCTTTTATCT
>JAFYWO010000066.1 GCA_017557925.1 Alphaproteobacteria bacterium
ATAAAGTTTGCATTATCTGTTACTTTTGTTTCTTCAACACCTAAATGTTCAGCAACAATTTTCTTAACACGATCAGCGGTATCAGTCATTTAAATTCAACCTCTAAAAATTATTAAAACAAATCTTAGACTAAAATGTCTGTCGTTACGCTATATGGAATTTATTTATTTGACAAGCTTTTTTTTTAATTTTTCAACGTTTCAGGATGAATAAGTTTTTAAAATTATATAAAATCAAAGTGTTAAGTTGGCAGTTTTTTGGGAAAAAAAGTGTTTTTTTAGGGATGAAAATGAAAATTTAAGGATTATATGAAAAAAAATGAGTTTTTTTTTGAATTTTTAGGAGAAGAAAATGAAAATTTCAGTAATCGGTGCGGGTATGGTCGGAAGTTGTGTCAGTTTTTTGTTGGCTAAAGAATTGATTGGAGCAGATATTGTTTTGGTTGATATTGATGTTAAAAAAGCTAAAGCAGAAGCTTTGGATATCGGACAAGGGATTATTTATTCGGGAAATTCCTGTATTTTGGGAGCAGGCATAGAGGGCATTAAAGAATCGGATATTGTGGTGATTACGGCAGGAGCAAAGCAAAATGTTGGCGAAAAAAGAGAAAGTTTGAGAGATAGGAATGAGAAAATTATGCAAAAAATCACAAATGATATTAAAAAATATTCTCCTTTGGCAAAAATTATTGTTGCGACAAATCCTGTAGATGAAATGGTAGAAGTGGTAAGAAAATCATTGCTTGGAGTCAACAGTTTTGTTATCGGAACGGGAACAGAGCTTGATAGTTATAGGTTTAGATATTATTTGGGAAAATATTTTAAGGTTTGTCCTAAATCAATCAGAGCAGATGTTTTGGGGTTACATAACGAAAAGGCTAAATTTGTATGGAGCAGGGTGCTTATCGGCGAGATGACGTTAAGTGAATTTCTGCAACGAGAAAATATCTTGTTTAATGATGAGATTAAAAGTGAGATTGAAAACAGAGTAATAAAATCTGCTTTTGAGATTATTGAAGGTAAAGGAGCTACTTATTGGGCTATTGCGGAGGTGACATCAGAGATTGTTAAGAGTATTGTGGCAAATAGGAGATGTGTTTTTAATGTGTCTGTTGGTGAATTTGGTTCTATGGCTATGCCTTTGTAATTTTTTATAACAAAAAAAGCCCCCGTAAGGAGGCTTTTTTTTAATATTCATGCTTTTCTTTAAGCAGGACTAAGTATTCGCTGTCAGACAATGAATGTATCAAATGCTTTACCTTGATGTCTAATGTTTCAAGGGAAAGGAGTTTTTTGATATATTCTCGGTCTCTTGTCGCAAAAATGCGTTCCTGGACTTTAGGTGGAAGTTTCTTTCTTTGAAGAAGAATATCCAAGTAGTTGTTCTTAACAATAGTTCCACGACGATTGATTGCGTCCTTTAGGATTTTCAGCATTGCAACTTCAGCCAAGTCATCTCTTTTAAGAAGATAAAGGATGAATGTTTCGTTTCTTGTTTTTGCAATGTTAGATTGTGCTTTTGGCGACAACTTCTTTTGAGCGAGCAAGATTTCTTTGTAAGTGTCATTCTTTTCTTCAGACATAAAAATCTGAACCTTTGCCGGTATATTTTCATCATTGATGATAATATCTGTTAGTTCTGTTGCGTTCAATTTTAAAATTTCAATCATAGCAGCAGGGCAGACGTTTGACATTTCAAACATTGTGAGAATAACATCTTTATCACATTGATTGATGCAGACGAAAGGTTCGTTTGTCTGATTTTTGTCAGACGACTTATTCTTCTGTATCTTCTTAACGATTTCAACTTGGTTGTTTTCGTTAAGCTTTGGAATACGAGATATCATTTCAAGTTGCGCTGAAGAGCATTTTGGAATGATAATGTTCAATGTTACATCAGTTCTGTACTTGTGATGTATTATCTTTTCAAACAAATGAGTGTCAGCACGTCGTGCGACGTCATTCAGATTGTTTAGACTTATATCTTCTCTTTCAAGAATGATATTAAGCAATGATACATCACAATGAGTGACCAAGTAGTTGAGAACAGTTTCAGGCAAATTCTTTCTTTGAAGCATGTGTCTGTGAATCTCAACATCATTACGAGATGCAATCTGAACAAGAATACAGTCAGCAACCTCGTCATTTTGCAATAAAGCACTAATCATTTCGGGTGAACCGTGAATGGCTAATTCGTATTGCGTGAACATACACAAGTCTTTGCGTTGAATTAAAGCTTCCATCAAATCTGTGTGTTTTGCTTTACGCTCAACAAGAGTTATTTGGGCACTATCACAAAGAGTGATGTCTTTGTTTGCAAGAATGAGAGCATTTTCATGAGTAGCTTTTTTTGCTATCACAGTTTGAATGCTGTTTGAAATATAATCTTCTTGCAACAACTTAAAGTGAATATTTGCGGAACCACGTTTTGCCATATAAAACTTGGCCTCCGGACATATATCTTCCTGCAGGAAGAGGGCATCCAACACTTTATCATCACCACGTTGAGAAACGATAATTTGACTTCTGTCGTCAAGGCGATGATTGTTTTTCACTATTGCCAACAATTCTTCATTATTGGCGGAACCTACCTGTTTCCAGGTTAACATCAATTCTTTTAATTCCATTTTTGTTTTTTTATGGATTAAACTAAATTTAACTCACTCTCTATAGCTAAAATAATATGCAACATATATGGTTGCATACATTTAGCCAACTATAATATATAAACATATTCTTAATTGGTTTAAGCAGAGTTTAGGTTGTTTTGGGGATTTTGTCAATACATTTTTAATGATATTTTGTTTTTTGATTAAAAGTATTTTTTTTAATCAGGTTTGTTGTTTATAAGTGGTTTGAAAATGATGAAAATAAAAATAAATGTTGTAGAATTATGAGAAATTTAGTAGCTTTTTTTATTGATAGGCAGGGTTTTATGCGTAAGATTTTTGAGGTTAATTTTAATAATAAATTATTGAAAGGCGCAATAGCTTTTAGTTTATTGTGTCAAGTTTGTGCTTGTTCTTCTACGATTGATGAAGAATTTGAAGAAGTTGAAAATAATGAGGTGATTTGCACTTGGTCTTCAAATGAATGGATTAGTCGTGGCGGGCTAAAGATTTGTCCGAATAAAAGACGTTGTTCTGATGAAGAGCTTGTTCCTTATCAACCTTGTGTTCAGCCTATGCCTACATATTACAATGATGTTGATTTGTCGGAAGGTGATGTTGAGCTTATTCATCCTTATACAAGAACGGTTGTTTTGTGTTATGATGAGCCCGGAAAGCCTGTTCAAAGTTGTGTAGATGCTTTTCGTCGTGAAGGATATGTGTTAATTACGGATATTCCTCAGTTGCCGGCTCGTTATGATGTGATTGTTGAGGGGACTTATCCTGCTCGCAGATGGGGCGGAAAACGAGAGCAAGTTGTTCCTCGCTGGTAATGATTTGGGCGCTTTGGCGCCCTTTTTTGTGGAAAGGAAGGTGGAAATTTTGTTTTTTTATTTGTTGCATATTTTGGTTGAAAACGCTTAGAAAATGTGTTATACTTCAGTTAGTAAAAATAAAAAAAATTTGTGGGGCATAAAATGTCTAAAGTATCAGATGATTTTGTTAGGTTTCTGAAAATCAATTTTCCTGATGATTACAGGAAGGTGACAGTTGATGATGTAAAAGATGATGTTGTAAATTCTATCCTCTTAAAATACGAAAAAAAATATAGAATTTGGTTGAGTATACCTGAATGGATTAAAAATGAATATAGAGATGATTTGCCTGATGATGTCTTAAATGGTAATACGACTGTCAGAGAATTTATCAACGAGGAAGAAGAAAAGAAGTTAGATAGAGAACAAGAAAATGAAAAATTAGGTAGTTTCGGTCTTTCTTTGGTGGCTGCCGGTTATACGGTTGAGTGTGCTAAAACTTTGGCTGAAAATAGAGAAAAACGTAGAGCCCTTATGTGCAAGGGGTGTGCTTTAACTGATGACGAAAAAGAAATAATCCGCCAAACCCGTGAAGTTGATAAGGAAACAATACTCAGGGATTGGAAAGATAACCAAAATGAAAAATATTTTATGCACTTGTTAAGAGATTGGTCTTGTTGCGTAAGAAAAAGCGAAAATACACAAGATGTTAAGGCGCAAGCCGGTTTTGATATGAAAGAGGCTTCTGTTAAGCGTGAATTTAATATATTGGTTAATATGCTTAATGACGAAAATTTCAAAAGAAAGTTGGAACGTCACTTAAAAACAGAGGCAGCGGTTGCAAGGCTTAATGTTATGCATCCCAAAGTTTTGGAAGAAGTTAGTGTTGCTTTGGATAAATATGGGATTGATGTTAAGAGTATTGCAGAAAGCAAAAAGAAGAAAACTAAAAGCATTGATAAAAGTTCTATGATTATGGATTTGAAAAAGCAGTATGAAGACAGAATTAAAAATAATGTAGTTGATGACGAATTTATGATTGATGGTGATTTGTTGGCGGTTAAAGATAAAATATCGCCAAAAGTTGATGATAGAGTTTTAAGGGCTTATCAAATAAACAGAGGGCGATAAAAGTTGCTTATTGCAAATTGCATGCTTTGAATGTTAAAAAGTTATTGGAAGCAAGATTTGTTTCTTTCATAAATCTTTATTAAAAGAAATGAGAATATTGCCATATATAATATTCCGAATAATGTAAATGCCAGTGAGAAACTCAAGCCTTCGGTTGTTGAGTTGGGAGCTATTACAAACTTGAAAGCAATAAGTGATAAGCCAGAAATTGTTTGTTGCAACATATTGTTTACTGATGATATTGTAGCCCTTGTTTCTTCTTTGGCAAATGTGTGTATATGGTTGATGTTGGCGATGGCAAAAGACAGTTGGAAGCCTATTCCTATACAAACAAAAATCAGGCTCAACATTGCAACGTTTGGTAGCTTAAAGTAAAAGCTTAATATCATACAAGCAAAAGAATACATACATAAAAATGTTGTAACAACAAGTAGACGGTTGAAGCCGAAAAAACGTTTTAGCGAGTTTACGTTATAGGAAAAACCGGCTCTTAAAGCGTGGTTTATGACATATATAAAACTAAACATAAATACCGGTGCCGATGATACTTTTAAGAGTGGTTGGAAACACCAGCAAAATAATGATGTGGTAGAAAAAAGCAAAGCGGAATATATGATGTGCAAGTTTATATTCGGATTGGACATTGTGGCAATGGCCGTGCTTTTGATTTCTTTAAATTTTTCGGTTATTGTTTTGGCGCTTGGTGATGCTGATGGCGGATTAGGTAATGTGGTTAGCAAAAGTATGCTGACCAAAGTTAAAATAAATTCTAACGCAAGCAAAACGCCGGTGCCGTAGTGTTTGTATAGCATGGCGCTGAATATGGCGGCAAACATTGCGCCTGATGACATTGCAAAGTTTGTTCTGCCACATTCTTTGAGCATGCGTCTGGTTTTGTTTTTGGATTTCAGATAGTCGTATATATAACTGTCATATACTCCGGATAAAAATGCTCGTGACAGCGCATTAAAAAGTTCGCCGAGTAAAACTATATATACACCTTCAAACGAAAGCCATAATACAGCTCTTAAAAAGAAACAACTAAAGGCTAATATTAAAACATTTTTTTTGGAGGTTATATCGGCAATATAACCGCAAGGAACTTCAAAAATAATACCTGTTAGTTGGAATAGTCCCTGAAATAAAACAAAGTCTGCAATGCTTAAACCATTTTGTTGGTAAAATAATAATAATACCGGAGCAAGGTATAATTGTGAGCGCAAAAAACAGGCAAGGTCAAGTTTTTTTAAGGGATTTATTTGTTTCATAATAGCCTCTTTGGGTTTGTCTTTATGATGGTATTTTAGGTTGTTATAGTTTAATTTTCTGTAAATAAAAAACTGTTTGATAAATAAAAAATACCCCGAAAATTTTTCGGGGTAATGCAGTTTGTTCTGCTATGTTTTTTTAGGCTATTTTTCTAAAGAAGTATCAGGAAGTGAAGATGATGATACCTTTTGTTTGTATTCCAAAGTTAGGTTTTGATAAACGATTTTTTGGATTTCTTTCAAACTTAAAGTTGTGTCAACTCCTTGAGGAGAGCCGATGAACGTCAAAGAACCACCCCAGCCTTCTTCTTTTTGACAAAGAGCTTCTTTTACTTTTCTTAAATCAACATAACCTTCTTCGTGCTGGCAGATGCTTATTTTTCTGTAAGTTGTGCCATCAGCTGAACGCATTTTAGGGTTTGTGGCAACTACAATCGGAGCATAACAATAACCTATATCTGTTGCGCAAGGAAGAGTTGTTTCAACAAATGCAATACCTGCATTTTTGTAGGTTTTTATCTCTCCTGATTTTGCTTTGTTGATGATACTTTGTTGGGTATTACGGTATGTTTCCATAATAGCTTCATCAACGGTTGAATGATATATAAAACGTTCAACATTTTCTATATTTTCTTTAGTTACCATAAATGGTTTTATGGTTGAAGCAAGTGCTTTTGTTTGGTTGTTTGGATTAAACGCTTCTTCTATGCTCTTTTCTTTTTCCCAATGGGCGGAGCTGAAAGTGTCGTGCGCATTGATTTGTTGTATAGCTCTGTTGTATGAAATTTTTTCGTTTTTAACAATACTGTTTGCAACGATATATGCGCTAATAGAGTCTAAGTCTACACGGTTGGTTAAAAAGATGAACTTTTGGTGTTCAAAAGGCAATAAGTCTTTGAATAATTGTTCATGATTTAGACAAATCTCTTTAACGCAAGATTGGGTTATTTTTTGGTCAGTATGTTGAGGGTCTACATTTATATCGCAATATTTTGCAAGTTCGTCAGTGGTCATCTCTAAACCGACTAAAATGTAGCCATCTTGTTTTAATTGAGTTAGTTTTCGGATTTCAGATTCTCTTATGTTTTCTTTAGTTTTTTGATTGATAAGAGCCGGATTTACATAAATAAAATTTAACATTGTTTTGTCTTTCATATTGAAAAATTTATTAAGCCTAAATGTTGTTTAACATTACTTCTTAATACATTCATATGAATGAGAGACAGAATATCAGATATGGACAATTTTGTCAATATGTCAAAAGCGTGAAATTTGATTTTTTTTGCTAATAGTTTTATTTGGGGTAAATGTTTTTTTATGTTTTGGGAATAATTGTTAGAACAGATGATTTTTTTTGGTGTTACAGTTAGTGTTTGACAGATATTTGGAAAGTGTGTTGAGCTTTTTTGTAAGGCATAAAGATATTTAATTTATATATAAAAAAACCACCCAAATCAGGGTGGTTTTTTGTCTTAACTCAAAGCGAAATTACTTCTTAGCTTTTGCTTTAGAAGTAGTAGATGCTTTTTTGCAAGAAGAAGCTGTCTTCTTTGTAGAAGAAGATTTGCTGCAACAAGATTTAGTAGCTTTAGAGCCATAAATTTGTTCAATAGCCATATTCCAGAATTTTTCATCTTGACCCATTGGACAACCTGCATTTTCCCAGTTGTAGTATGCAGCTTCTCTAATTAAATTTTCATTAAATGTCATTTCATATCTCCAAATAATTTTGTTATAAAAACAAGGTTAAGTATAAATGTAAAATTTATTTTGTAAACACGAATTTCCCTTATTCGTATTGATTAGTTATTTTATACATACAAATAGGTTAAAAAAAAATTAAAAAAGAGCATAAAGAAAAATTTTTTTTCATATTGATTTTAGATGAAAATTTGGTGTTTTAAATGATTTTTTGTAAGAATTTAAGTTGTTGAAAAATAACAATAAAATCAAAAACTGAAAAACAATGGGTTAGGTTGTATGGTTAAATTTTTGTTAATGGATTTTTTAAAAAAAATATTAAAAAAATATATGCAAAAAAAATTTTTTTTTACTTGTGCAAAAAGTGTATTTTTTTAAAGAAAAAAACACAAGTTTTTATGATGAAAAAAAGAGGTATTTTTAGGAAGTTTTTTTACGTTATTCGGGGTAAAAAAAGATTGAAAAAGTAAAATAATAATGATAAAATACGTTTGCGCTATTGTAGTAAAAAAAAGGCTTTGATATGAGTGAGTTAAATGAAAAACTTGATAATATGTTGTTTGATGTGTTAAATGATAATAATACCTCATCGGAATATAAGTATAACAGAATCAAATTTCTCTTAAATATGGGAGCAAATTCTAATGCCGTAAACGATGAGGGTAAATTTGTACTAAATGTTGCCGTTGATTCTAAAAATATTGATATTGTTGAGTTGCTGATTTCAAAAGGAAGTAATAAAGACGGAGTTGATAGGAGTAAAAATACTCCTCTTATAAAAGCGAGCAAAAATAAAGATGTTGAAATGGTGAAGTATTTATTAAAAAAAGGATGTGATAAAAATAAGGAGGATAATACTTATTCTACGGCGTTGATGAATGCTTCTTCTAAGGGCTGTCTTAAAATTGTTGAGTTGCTATGTGATAATAGAACCAGATTTGAAAAAACTAATTTTACAGGTATGACTGCCTTGATGTCTGCAACTTGTAATGGACATAATGATGTTGTTAAATATTTGATAGAAAAAGGCGCAAATGTTAATACATTGAGTGATAAACTTTATATTTCAGCTTTGATGTATGCGGTTCAAGCTAAAAGTTATAGAGAGATGAAAACTTTAATAGAAAATGGGGCTGATGTAAACTATGATGACAGAGAAGGTTTAACCGCTTTGATGAAGGCAGTTATTAATAAAGATAAAGAAGCGGTTAATATATTGTTGGAAAACGGTGCGGATACTAATCTTAAAGATGATAAAAATAATACGGCATTACATAAAGCCGTGCAAAATGGTTGTAGTGAAATTGCTGATTTATTGATTGAATATGGGGCTGAAATTAATGCGGTAAATAATGAAGGTGAAACTCCTTTGATGATGGCATATAGTAATGGTTATGAATGGGAAGTAGCAGATTTGGAAACAAGAGGGGCAAATAAAAAACTCAAAAATAATAAAGATGAAGATTTACTTATAATGGCTATTAAAGGAAAGAATATAAACCTTATAAAAAAAGCGATAAAAGCCGGATATGATGTTAACAGAAGAACGCTTTATTACGAACAAACACCTTTGATGTATGCAGGGTATACGGGTGATGTTGAAGTTGTTAAAGCTTTGGTTGAAAGCGGAGCTAAAATTGATATGAAAGTAGGGCAAGATAAAACGGTAAGTGTGTTTGATGTTTTGATTGGTATGAACGGAGCCAGAGAATATACAGGAGTTGTAAAATATCTGATTGAAAAAGGCACAAAAATCAGACCTAATACGGTTAGCATTGCCAAATGTAGCGGTTATGGTAAAGATGTGATTGAAGCAATAGAAAAAGCAAGAGAAAAAAATACTCAATCATTATGGGGAAAATTTAGGGATTTCGGTATGTGATTTTTTAGGAAATTTTTTAAATGATAAATTATGAACTTGATGAGTATTTGATAGAAGCCGTATATCAAAATAAATTAAAAAGAGTGAAGTATCTTCTTAAATTGGGAGCTAACCCAAATGCCAGATATGAAGGAAAGGGTAATTCTTGTCTTGCGATAGCTAAAAAAATGGGCTTAGGTGATATTGTTGAAGCTTTGGAAAAACGAGATGCAAAAGAAATTAAGGCAGATGAATGTTATGCTAAAAAATTAGGGGAAAGAATTTTTTCACTTGGAGCAGAAGATAAAGATGAAATTGTTAAATTGTTTCTTTTGGGAGCTGATTTAGAGGTAAAAAATATTTTGGGTGATACGTTGTTTTTAGATGCGGTAAGAAATTCTAAATATACCATAACAGATATGTTGATTGATTTTGGGGCAGATATACACGTTGTGACCAAAGCCGGCAGGAATGCGCTTTTTTATGCGGTTAGGTATTTTCAGCCTGATTTGTTTTTGGATTTGATGGAGCGTGGGGTAGATGTACACTTGGTGGATAAAGACGGATATAATATGTTGCATGTAGCAATAGATTGTCCAGTCGGCGGTGAAAGATTGCTAAAACTTATTGAGAGAGGCGTAAACTTAAATCAAAGAGAAAAAAATACCGGATTTACACCTTTGGGGATTGCCTGTTTATGGGAAAATTCGTATAGTGCTTTGAAGTTGATTGAGGCTGGATGTGATGTAAATATATGTAACAATAGAGGTAAAATGCCTTTGTTGTGGGTTGCAGATTCTTCTATTATGAAGGTAGAAGTTTTGGAGGCAATGTTGGAACACGGAGCAGATATTGATTATGAGGGGTATATGAATATAACAGCGTTGGGATGGGCTTTGAAGAAAGTTAGTCCCAGTAATAAAAACAGTTGGAAAAAAGTTGCACTTTTGATTGAATATGGGGCAAAAATTAAAGATAGTGAACTTGAGGTGATAAATAACAAGAGCAAATCAGACGGTGTTGGAGATTTGATAGAAGAAGCGTTTGTTAAAAGGGATGAGAGAATTAAAAAGAAAGAAGAAGAAAGAAAAAA
>JAFYWO010000067.1 GCA_017557925.1 Alphaproteobacteria bacterium
AAGAAAATCACACCAAGCGAATTAAAACTCTCTTTTAATAATGATAGAGCAGAAATATCTGGACAAACTCTTCGCTGGATAAAAGCCTTTTCTGAAAAGACTAACGAAGAATCATCTTTCATCCAAGTTATGTTAGATGCCACAGCTTCAGCAGAGCTACAAAGAAAACGCCTAAATTTACTTTACACAATATTCATCAACAACAATGTTGATTTAAATAAAGTAGATACCGTATTCTCAAACGTAGAGCCAAACACCTTCATTATCAGAACATTAAACCTCACAAAACCCAAAATTTAGTGTTTTAATTAAAATATATCAACAAAACGTTCATAAATAAAGAGTTATACTTGAATAATTATTTTTTTGAATTTATTGTAAACTAACGATTATTTTTTTAGATAGGTTTGGATTATGAAAAAAAGTTTGTTATTATCGTTTTGCTTATTGTGTGCCGGCGGAATATCAGCCTGCAGCAGTTCCTCTATTTCCCCATCAAATCAGAACAACATCCCTTACATCGAAGATGACGCAACCGTTATTGATGCAACATTCAATCAACAAAGCTGTGGCGCAAATGGTATTAGTTGTAATGATAGCGCTTTGATTAACTACACAAAAACAGAAGCAGATTATCGTCAATATGGTGAACGCACAAAAAGAGATCATCTCTATACACAAGCAGGCACTGGCAACAACTTAACAGCTACAATAAAACCCGGTATAGAGAATAACATTGTTACTCCTACCAAAGAAGAGGTTTCAGCTAAAAGAAAAGAAAACATCAAAAAACACATGGCAGACGATGGTGTGTTTAGTGAAACAGGCTTTTTAAACTTTGAAACATCTCCTGAAAAACCTGTCATTACAGAAACAAAAGCTGAACCGGAGGTTGGTATAGCTGACAACATCAAAACATCATATGATACAGTTAAGAAAACAACTAAGACCGTCATCAAAACCATCACAGAAGAAGACGGAACAGTTTATGAAATTGTTTGCGAAGACGAATCTTGTGCAGATGTAAAACGTATAAAACAAACAATCACTGACGAAGACTCTCAATACGAAATAATTTGTGAAGAAGATTGTGAAGAAATTATGACTGCAAATGCAGATGACGACACAATCACATCTGAATTTACCGAAGAATCATTTGATATTGCCGACTACATAAAAGAAGATACCGATACAGGAATCGAGTTTGATGAAATCGGCAAAAAAGAAGAACTTACTGCCGATGTTGATATAGAAGAAATCAAAATCGCAGATGACACTATTCTTACTTGGGAAGCAGAAGAAGGCGACAACCTAAGAGAATTGCTTACAAAATGGAGTGCAATGTCCGGTTGGAAACTTTTGTGGAATACAAACAGAAATTATGTTCTTAGCGCAGGCGTTATGTTTAAAGGCAAGTTTGCTGATGTAAGCTCTGCTTTGATTAGAGCTTTCGCACGTGCAAGACCCGCACCTATCGCAACATATTATAAAGGTAACAGAGTTATAGTTGTAGAAACAATGGAGAATGAGAATGCTTACTAACAGAAAAATTTTAATAGGTTTTGCAAGTCTTTTACTTTTAGGTATAGCGTCTTGTTCACTACCTACAGATTATGATGCCGCAATAGAGAGAGATGTTGATGCAACAATTCACCGCAAAGAAGATGCAAAAGCGCCTCAAACACCTGCCGATACAGATGTAATACGCATCAAAGACGATATTTGGCTTGGTGACACTAGTGAAATTGAGTATGAGGGCGACAAACCATTACCTAATTATCTGGAAACAGAAGATGGTGTAACATTGGTTAGCAACAGACCTATTACTCTTTATGAAATAGGCAATATGATAACCCAAATTACTTCTATAAAAATGCGTTTTGCCCCACAATTAGAAGGTGCAGCTAAAGCCGCAGCTGACAAAAATGCTCCAACGGTTGCAAAAGTTGGAACAAAATGGTCCGACACATCAAGAATGCTCGTTTCTTACAAGGGTTCTTTAAGTGGCTTATTAGATGAAGTTTGTTCTTATTTCGGTGTTTGGTGGAAGTATGAAAATGGTGAAATTTATATCTATAAATATACAACCAAGACATTTACATTATATACATTACCGACAAAACCATCTATGACATCAAGTGTTAGCAGTTCATCAGGTGGTGGAAGTATTACAAGTGGTGTATCTAATATTGACCTATGGGGTAATATTGTTGTTGCCGTAAAATCAATGCTAGGTTCCGGTTCAAGCTTAGTTACTGACCCATCTAACGGAACATTGACAATTACTGCGACTCCTGTTGAAATAAAGAAAGTAGCAAAATTTGTTCACGAACAAAACGTTAGATTGTCTCGTCAAGTTGCTATCAGTGTAAAAGTTTTGCAAGTAGAAGTTGATGAAAAGCGTGGATATGGTTTTGACTTAGATGCTGCATTTAAAGACAGAACAGAAAAGGGTGGAAATATTTCTATGGGTTCACTTACCACTCCTCCAGGTTTAACAGACAGCAACTCCGGTATTTCTATGAAAATTTTAGGTGGAGATGTTACTGTTAATACTGCTATAGAAGCTCTAGCAACTCAAGGAACAACTACTTTGGTTACAAGTGGAACAGTTACCACAATGAATAACAAGCCAGCCCCAATTCAAGTTGTTAAAACACAAAACTATATTTCAGAATATACGAAAACAAATAATGGCTCTGTGGGTGGCGATGCCTCTTGGGATACAACTGTTGAAACAGAAGAAATAGAGGTAGGTTTCACATTAGATGTTTTACCAAGAATTATGGATCATGGTCGTTTAATGATGTTGTTTAGTTTGAACTTATCTGACCTATTAAGCTTGGAAACAGTTTACCTAGATGGTTCTGAAGAATCAGGTTATATTCAAAACCCAATCATAGAAGAACGTGGTTTCTCTCAAGAAGTTGCATTAAAATCCGGTGACACTCTTGTTCTTTCCGGTTACGAAAGGGTAGAAACAACCAGCGAGAAAGAAGGCACAGGAACAGTGAACAATACTTTCTTGGGTGGACATCAACGTGTAAACAAAACAAGAAGCATTGTTGTTATTTTGTTAACACCTGTTGTGTTAGAATCACCATTGTTACCTGAATCTCGTATGAAATTTTAAGGAGTGAATCGTGGCTGAAATAGAGAAGACATTGGATGAATCTCAAGATTTAGCAGCTAGTATCAACAGTAAAGAATGGGCTTCCAGTTTTACTGTTGATGGCACTCAGTATGCAGCTAGTGTGTTTTGGGAAAGTCTTCAAAATTTAGAGGCTCCGTTTTTGGATGCGAAAGAAGCTTCAGAGAATGTGTTGGTTGGTGCTGATTTATTTTGTGTAAAACACGGTAAATCACCTCAACTTGGTCTTGCGATGTCTTCTCAAGGTTTCCAAAAAGGCATGAGTGTTGCTGCCGTTGCTGCCGTAACGGCAATGAGTGAAGCTTCTTCATTGTTAGCAGTATTCAAAGTTGATGCCGGTTATTGGTATTTGTGCGTCAGAAACGACGTTATCTTATCAGACGGTGACGTTTTATTTGTAAACGAAGAAGATGCTAAAGATCAATTTATTTCAATGTTATCAGTTCCAGGTTGGGCAAAAAAGATTGCTCCTCTTGAATGGGGTATTGATGAAACAGAGCAAAGAAATATTTCTGAAATCTTTGCTCAAGGTCTTAACACAAAGCTAGAAAAAATCAATGCTCTTAGAGGTGCAGAACTTTTAATTGTTATTGTTTTATCTATTGCCATCGGTGCTTGGCTTATAATGTTTATATCTAATACATTTTTCGGCACCAAAACACAGCAGAATAAGGTTGTTACACGAAGAGCTAAAAAGAAAGTCGTAAAAAAAGTAGAAAAAATCATTCCTGCTCCTTGGGAATCGCTTGTTGATCCGGTTTGGATGATAGATAATTGCCGTCAGTCAATACTGTCATTAGCATCAATTTCAACACCGGGTTGGAGAAATACAGGTGTTACTTGCATGGCTTCAGGCACATTAACAAGTTGGAAAAAAGAGTTTGGTCGTTTATCTTGGATAGAATTGTCGTTAGCTAACTCAGGAATGACTTTTGCTAAAAAAATCATAGATGAAAAAGCAAACAACGTAACTGTTTCTGTTCCTTTTCAGGATGTGAAGAAAATAAATTCTTCTCCTAAAAAATCAATAGGTGAGTTGCGCAATATGCTAAACGATTTATTTCAAGCATTAAATTTAACTGTAAAATTATCAGAAAATAAGGTTTCAATTAGTGGAAAGGTATTTTATTCCTTGAAATTTGTTATAAATTCCAAGTATGATCCTAACATTTGGAAAGATATATTAACAAAATTTTCAGCACTTAGTATTAATAATATACGTTACAACAATGGCGTTTGGAATTACGAGGGGGTAATTTATGTTCAATAAAAGCAAATTACATATTATAAGTTTAGCTGTTTTAGCAATTGCAATGGGAAGCGGAAATTGCTTAGCGGATCAAGTTATGGTTAATCCTGTTAAAGCAAATAGTCTACCTATCAATGCTGCTGCAAATAGTGGAAAGGTTCAGCAACCATCAACTATTGCACCAAATACTTTAGTATCTCCTTCAAAGCCTCAGTCTGTTGAAACAGCGAAAGCCAACACTGTGGAAAAGAATGCGAATCCAACAACTAAAGCCCCTCAAAAAAAAGCTGCTTTGGAAGAAAAGAAAGATGATTTTGACTTTGAATTAAAAATGAAAGCAAAGAATGCTTCTGCAAAAGAAAATTCGGAAGTTTCATCTGCCGAACAGCAAGCAGATAATTTGCCTAAAGACATTCAATATAAATCCAGTCCTGTTGAACATTTAGGAAACAGTGTGTTATCTCAAATTGATGATGATTTGTTTACGCAAATGTCAGAAATAGAGAAAAGTATGACATTGTTAACTTTGGAATTAAAAAGAGAGAAGATTCGCAACGAAATAGAAGCTCAAAAAGCAATTCGTCAAAAAAATGCTGATGATTTGGAAAGGCAAAAAAATGAGCTTAAGATGCAAGAATATGAAAAGAAGAAAAAAATAGAAGCGGAAGTTTTAGCTGCAAAACAAAATTTACTTGATAGAGAGCAGATTATAGAAGTATTAAGACAACGAAAATTATTAAATGCTTATATGAATCAAATGCTTATGAATCAACAAGATTGGTTGAAAGAAAAGGAAGCCTTGTATCAACATATAGCTATGCTTGAACAAGAGAAAAAAGACCTTGTTAAATCTTTCAAGCAACGTATAGACAAAGTTTTGGAAGCATCAGCAAAAAACATTCAAATTGCAGAAGCTGCAAAAGCAAATTTTGAAAGAGTTGTTAAAAACTTAAAAGCTCGTAATGAACAACTGAGAAAAAGAGTTGAGGCTGATGCCAAGATTATCAAAAACACCAAAAATATGTATATTCAATCTCAATCTATTGAGGAACTGAAAGACAAAAATGCTGCAATTTTGGGCACAACAGAAACAAACACAGGGACAACAGTTGTTATAAATTCTGTTAATACTGCTGATGCAAATACTGCTGTTGAAGAAGTTGCACCAGAAAAACTTAATACAAAATATGCTTTATTAGGTATAACAGGAAGAGCCGGCTCTATGTCTATAGAGGTTATAGGTACAGATGGTCAACCTGTATCATTAAAAATTGGCTCAATCTTACCTACAGGTCACGTTGTTAAAGAAATTGGTTCTGATTATGCAAAATTCAGCAAAGACGGAGAAGATGATTATCTTTATATAGGACGCTCTATTGAAGGCTATACTCCTGTTGTTGAAGAAAGCGGAAAAGGAACTAAATCAAAGAAGAAATAACTTTGTGTAATCTTATTTTATTATGGAATAGAAAATAATGGCGGAAGAAGAGAAAAAAGAGGAATTAAAAGGGGGTAATCCTGAGGAAAAACCCAAAGAAGAAAGCACCCCTGCTCCTCAAAAACAAGGCAATTTATTTGATAGACTTTTTTATCCGGGTAATAGGTTACTTACGGTTTCCGGTTCAGATTTTTCTATTTCAAACGAAACACGTCGTCTTTTGGCATTGTTTTCTGATGGAACTTATTTAGTTTCAAAAGATAACCGTTTTGATGGTGCCGTATATAACTTTGAAGCAACCGTTAAAAGAAGAAAAATACTAATCAAACCGGCAACTTATGTTACATTAAACGAAATTGCCGCTATTTATGCTTACGCAGAGCGTGGAGCCGGAACTGTTGACGTATCTGCTGAAGAAGCAGAAGATATGCAAATTATGATTGACTTCGTCAACATCATTCAGCGTGCTTCACAGAAAAAAGTGTCCGATATTCACGTTGTTGTCGGCTCATCATCTACCGTTCTCTTCAGAGAAGGTGGTATTATGATAAAACAAAGTGAGTATGGTGGTGAATGGGGTGAAGCTTTTGTTCGTTCTGTTTTTGCCGCAGCAGATATTTCCGACTCTAACTACAACCAAAACGAATTCCAAGGTGCTCAAAAATTGGGTTCTACACCACTTCGTGGTTCTAATGGTAAATTGATGTTACCACATAACGTTTTGGCTATTCGTTTGCAGTTCAATCCTGTTGCGTTTGGTTCTCAATATTTGGTTATGCGTTTATTATACGCTGATGATAATCCAGAAGGAAGTTCAGACTTACGTTCTTTAGGTTTGGGCACTTATGAAGAAGATTTATTCTTTAAGATGCGCAGTATGGCTGTGGGATTGAACGTTGTTGCAGGACCTACTGGTTCCGGTAAATCTACCACTTTACAACGTAATATGATTAAGCTTTTGCAAGAAAAAGATTATAAAATTAACCTTCTAACCGTGGAAGACCCACCGGAGTATCCAATTCCCGGCGCTCGTCAGATGCCTGTGACTAACGCAAACACAGAGGAAGAAAAGACGGAGCAATTTACAAAAGCGCTGTCAGCAGCACTTCGTTCAGACCCAGACGTTATTCTAGTGGGTGAGACTCGTTCTTTGGCTACTGCGGAATTAACGTTTAAGGGTGCGTTGTCAGGTCACGGTGTGTGGACTACACTTCACGCCAACTCTGCTCCGGCTATTATTACCCGTTTGCGAGATATGGGTATTCAGCCATATATGCTTAATGACCCAGAATTGGTAAAAGGTTTGGTTTCTCAACGTCTGTTTAGTAAATTGTGTCCTTCTTGCAAACAATCTATTAAAACAAGAGAAGGTTCACCTGAATTTATCCGTTTGAATAATGCGTTGGGTGAGTATGGAATTGAAAACGTTTATGTTGCAGGTCCGGGTTGTAAGACTTGTGGTTATAAAGGTACAAAAGGTCGTATGGCTGTTGATGAAATCGTTTTACCTGACTCACATTTCTTAAAAATGATTATTGATAACGAAACAGCTAAAGGTATTGACTATTGGGTTAGTGAACTCAACGGGCGTCCGTTAAAAGACTGCGCTATTGAACGTATGCTTAAAGGAATGATTGACTTGGATGAGGTTGAGCGTTGGTGCGGTTTGATTGACCAACGTCCTGTATACTAAGGAGTATTTAAATGGCTGAAGATAAGAAAAAGAACACGAATACGTCACTTAACAAAGCGATTAAATCATTAAACTCGCTTGAGGTTGCGTTTGCAAAATTTCGTGTTGGTATGGCCGGTAAAGACAGGCTAAAAGTGTATAAAAAACTAGCCTCATTGCTCAGAAACCGTTTTTCTTTGATGAATGCTTTGGATATTATGTATGACAGTATTACTGCAGAAGGCAAAAACCCTGGTGAACCGATGGCTATTGCTATTGCTTCTTGGGGTAAATCTCTTCAAAACGGTTTATCGTTTTCGGATGCTCTAAAAGGCTGGGCTCCTGCTCGTGAAAGATTGATGTTATCAGTGGGTGATATGTCAGACTTGGAAAGTGCTCTTCTTAACCTTATTAAAGTTGCGGAAGGAACAGAAAAGATGTTAAAACCGATTGTAGGTGCTATTTCTTATCCTTCTTTCTTGCTTATTATGTCAGTGTTGGTTATTTATGCTATTGGTGCATATATGGTGCCACCAATGGAAGAAGCGGCTCCGAATGCGAGGTGGACAGGTTCGGCAAAAGACCTTGTGTTTGTTTCGCACTGGGTTCAAGATAACTGGATTTTAGCCTTTTCATTCTTTCCTGCTTTATTTGGCATCATTTATGCTACTATTGGTGTATGGACAGGACCTACAAGAAAATTTATTGATGATGTTCCACCTTGGTCTTTGTATAAGATGTTTATGGGTATCACTTGGCTTTTGTCACTATCTGCTCTTATTAAAGGTGGTGTGCCAATTTCTGTAGCTTTGGCTGCGTTGAGAAAAGACTCTAACAGATATCTTTGCGAAAGAATTGACAGAGCTATGGATTTTATTAAAAACGGTGACAACTTAGGACAAGCTCTATCTAAATCAAAGTTAAACTTCCCTGATAAAGAAGTGGTTGCAGACCTTAAGATTTACGCCGAATTGGATAACTTTGAAGAAGCTTTGGATAAACTTGCAAATGACTGGTTAGATGCTTCAGCTGAAGCTGTAGAAGCAAAAGCATCTATTCTAAACATGGTTGCAATGTTTGCGATTTCCGGTATTATTGCTTGGGCTTGTTTCGGTGTGTTTGAAATGCAAGACCAAATTACAAGCGCGATGGGATAGTAAGTATGAAAAAGGAAGAAATTTATACAAAAATAAAAAATGATTTATTGACTTTGAGTAGTAGATTTCTTCCTTTTTCTACAACAAATTTTGGTAAAAAAGTTTTATCATCTTTAAGTGTTGCAAAAATTTATTTTTTTAAATACA
>JAFYWO010000068.1 GCA_017557925.1 Alphaproteobacteria bacterium
AATCTTCTCCTTCAAAAAAAACAAGGCTAAGAAAAGCCCCTCACCCCAAAAAAACAAACATTGCCACATCAAATAATGATTTTGGCTCAACTAAAACAATAACCCCAAAAAACAAATATACACTTGAAGACAATCCGGCGCATCAACTTTCGCAAAATCAACAAATAGAAGAAAAAACCAAAACTCCAAAAATAGAAATTTCACTTCTAGAACAGCTAAAGCAAACCCCTACAAACGAACTTCTGTCAACTATTCCTTACCCAACATCAAAAGAGCCGGCTTTCAGACAACTATATGAAAATCACGTTATGGATTTAAGAACACTATATCGCCACAATAAAATGATAGATAATTTAGAATTAGAAAATGTAATAAAAAAGGCTAACACAATCCGCCGTTTCAATGTCACAAATTAAGTAAAAAAATTAGCCAAAAGTTTCTGCTCTTGGCTAATAAATAAAACAAAAACAAACTTTAATCATCTCCAATTCTTAAAGCTTCAATAAATGCAGATTGAGGAACTTCAACCTTACCAAATTGACGCATACGCAACTTACCTTTTTTCTGCTTATCCAAAAGTTTACGTTTTCTGGTAACATCACCACCATAACATTTAGCAGTAACATCTTTACGCATAGCTGAAATTGTTTCTCTTGCAACAACTCTGCCACCAATAGCAGCTTGAATAGGAATTTTAAACAGATGCCTTGGAATTAAATCTTTTAATCTCTCACAAATCTGCCTACCCCTTGATTCAGCTTGACTTCTGTGACACATGAATGCCAAAGCATCAACCGGTTCTTCATTTATTAAAATTTGCACTTTAACTAAATCAGAAGTTTGATAATCCGTCAATTCATAGTCAAAACTAGCATAACCACTGGTAATAGATTTTAATCTATCATAAAAATCAAAAACAATTTCATTTAACGGAATTTGATAAACAACCATTGCTCTTGCACCAACGTATGTTAATTCTTGCTGAACACCACGTCTTTCTGTGCAAAGCTTAAGAACTGCTCCCAAATAATTATCAGGAACCATAATTGTTGCTCTAACCATTGGTTCTTCTATATTAGAAACCGTAGATAAATCCGGCATATCAGCAGGATTATGTAACATTATGGTTTCTCCTTTTGTAAGATTTATTTTATACGCAACAGATGGTGCTGTCGTTATAATATCTAAATCAAACTCACGTCCAATTCTTTCTTGAATAATTTCCATATGTAATAAACCTAAGAAACCACACCTGAAACCCAATCCTAAAGCAGCAGAATTTTCATTTTGATATTCAATACTTGCATCATTAAGCTTTAATTTTGCCAAGGCATCTTTCAAAGCTTCATACTGACTGCTATCAACCGGAAAAATAGAACAAAACACAACAGGTACAGAAGGTTTAAAACCTGCCAAAGCCTTTTCGCAAGGACGTTTATTATCCGTTATTGTATCACCAACACTACAATCGCCAACACTCTTAATAGAAGCAGTAATAAAACCAACCTCTCCTGCTCTTAATTCATCAACATCTTGCATTTTTGGTGTAAATACACCTATTTTATCAACCAAATAAGTTGCATTATTACTCATCATGCGGATTGCTTGTTTTTTCTTCAAAACACCATCTTTAACCCTAACTAGAATAATAACCCCTAAATAAGCATCATACCAACTATCAATTAAAAGAGCTTTCAACGGAGCATCAACATCACCTACAGGCGCAGGTAAACTTTCAACTATTGCTTCTAATAAATTATCTACACCCAAACCTGTTTTACCAGATGTTTCAACCGCTCCGCTTGCATCAATACCAATAACATCTTCTATTTGGCTCTTTACCTTTTCCACATCTGCAGAAGGTAAATCTACCTTATTAAGAGCAGGCACAATTTCGTGATTATTTTCAATCGCCAAATATACATTGGCTAATGTCTGCGCCTCTACACCTTGCGTAGCATCAACAACCAAAACAGAACCTTCACAAGCCGCCAAAGACCTTGATACTTCATATGAAAAATCAACGTGTCCGGGTGTATCAATCAGGTTTAATAAATATTCATTACCATCTTTTGCTTTATATTTTAATCTAACAGTTTGAGCCTTAATAGTAATACCACGCTCTTTTTCAATATCCATAGAATCAAGCACTTGCTCCGTCATCTCACGACGTTCCAAGCCACCGCAAAATTCAATAATTCTATCAGCAATTGTTGATTTACCATGATCAATATGTGCAACAATCGCAAAATTTCTGATTTTTTTCAAATCATACATCTAAATTTTCCTTTTAAATTTTCTAAACATACGCCTCTAATAACCTATATTTTAGAATAACGCAACAAATTTTGTATTTTCTTATTGCATATCATGACTTTTTATGCTCTAATAGACAAATAGAATTATTTTGAGTTATCTACGGAGGGTATTATGATTAAGTTTATTGATATAGAATTTGGTTCAACAAGATACAAAGAGCTACTAGACCTTCGTTATAAGATTTTGCTCCAACCTTTAGGATTAAAATTTCTTGATTCATACCGTGAAGAAGAGGCTACTTTTTTACATATCGGTTGTATAGAAAGCTCTACAGATGAGCTAATAGGAGGACTGATTCTAGTCCCCATTGATGATGAAGAAATTAGAGTGATGCAAGTTGCCGTAGATACTGTTCATCAAGGCGAAGGTATCGGAAAAAAACTAATCAAACATGCAGAAACTATCGCAAAAAAAATTGGATACGAAAGAATTGTTATGCACGCAATGTTATCGGTTGTCAGCTTTTATGAAAAACAAGGCTACAAACAAGATAGCGATTTATTTGAAGAAAAAGGTATTTCTTTTATCCGCATGGTAAAAGATTTGTAAAAATAAAAAACGCTAATACAATAACTTTGTAATAAAAAACTTATTTTCTAATATTTAGCACCCAAAATTGTGCCAACGAATTATTTTTTATTTGCTATTGCAAAAGAAATAAAACGTGCTATGATGGTATCTCAAAAGAAATTATTGTTGTTAAACTAATTTAAAGTCTTATGTCAGAAATCTTATTATTTACTGTCTTGCAAAAGGTTGTTTTATACGCCTTTTTATGCGTTATTATCATTTACCTGTTTATCAAACTAA
>JAFYWO010000069.1 GCA_017557925.1 Alphaproteobacteria bacterium
AAAATAATAGCAAAAATTAATCCCCTCATAACAAACACTCCTTTAGTTGATATTGGTTAAAGTGTTTCCGGAAACACCCATATTGTCTACAATTTTACCAATAACCGTATCAATATCTTCTAATTCGTGGTTTTGCATAATCTCATTTTGTTTAGCTTCTTCGGTTGCTGAAATATTCTTGAACTTGCCGTAATATTCAGGGTTTTTAGTGCTAACAAATTGGAATAAGTGAGAACAATCGTTTTGTTGGTCAATAGGATTAAAACCACTGCTATTATCAATACTTCTTGCAATATCACATGGGGTAACACTAAATTGAGCATCACTTAACATCAAATAGCATTTTTCGCTTTCAATATGTGAGCGAACGGATATTTGTTTGTTTGCACCAAAAGCATTAACTGTAACTTTGGTAGCAACAGGTTTTATACTAACTTCATCATTTAGCACATCTTTAAACTTATCCAATTCTTCTTTTGGCATAACAGCCTCAACATATCTATCAAATTTGAAACGTTCATCAACAGGATCAGTCCAATTAAGATTTACCGTAAAAGATCTGAAATTTACAGATGTTCTGTTAAAAAGGGTAATTGCAAAATCGCAACCTGTAACAACTCCTTCTTCTGTGACCGGAGTAATATCATGCACCTTAAAAATAACTGCATCTTGACGTGTAGTTGCTTCTTCTTCAGCTTTATTTGCTTGTTTAGCCTTGCTTGGAGCTGCGAATGAAAAGCTTGGAAGAACTAATGCACCAAATAACAAAGATGCTAAAATAACTAAAGATTTCTTCATTTTAAAACCTCACAATTTCTGTTACCTAACAACAATATATAAAAAAGAATGTTTAATTTTTGTTAATCTAATCATATTTATTTAAAAAAAGCTACAAAAACTATTCTTTTTCAGCAATTTTACTTTTAAGACGTAACAAATCTATCCAAACTTTAGCTTTTTGATTTGAACTTCTCAATAAATAAGAAGGGTGAAAAGTCGCTAAAACGTGGATGTTTTTACCATTTTCAGTATTGTATTCAAACCATTTACCTCTAACTCTTGAAATAGATTCAGGATTGTCCATAACAGATTTAAACGCAATTTTTCCAAGCAATAATATAAAATCAGGTTTAATAATCTCAATCTGTTTTTCTAAAAAAGGTAAACACAAAGAAAGTTCTTCGTCAGTTGGAGTTCTGTTTCCGGGCGGTCTCCACGGTAAAATGTTGGTAATATAACATTCTTCTCTTTTTATATTTATGGATTCTAACATTTTATCCAATAATTTTCCACATCTGCCGACAAAAGGTCTGCCTAGCTTATCCTCATCAGCTCCTGGAGCTTCTCCAATAAGCATAATCTTAGCGTTTTCGCACCCTTCGCCTAAAACTGTAGAAGCTGCCGTATTTTTTAATGTGCAACCGTCAAATTTAATCAATATCTCTTTTAATTCATCTAGAGTTGTAGCTTTTTCACATTCTTCTTTTGCATTTTTTAGCGCTATAGACACAAAGTTATTGTTTTTAATTCTCTGAGGTTCTGTAATATTTGGAGAAGGTTCTTTGTTGCCTGATTCGTTTTTTGTATTGTTTTCAGTAGAAAGGCACGGTAAATCGCCGCAAGTTTCAGAAACTCCGGCCATAATATACCAATCAAGCAATTCCTTTATGTTAATTTGTTTATTCATTATCATCATTTATACATATTATACTTTTTATTTCAATATAAAGTAATTATTTACACATATATAATAAACTTAGTTTAAAGTTAAGCAAAATTTGATATAATAACTCAAAAAATTGATAGGAATTTTATAACCCATGTTAAAGGCAAGCTATATTATAACGTTACTAAGCGGAATAGGATTATTCAATTCGTGTACTGCAAACTTTATAAATGTAACAGATATAGAAAAACATTATAAAGTGATAGAAAGAAAAGATTCTATTTATGGCAATTATTTGGCAGGAAGAGTAGCACATCTTCGTCAAGACTATGATAAAGCCGGTCTTTACTATGTAAAAAGTATAAAAAAAGGCTTAGTTAATCAAGATATTCTAGGTAAAACATATATAATTCTTGCATCAAAAGGAGAAATAAAAGAAGCCGTTAAATATGCAAATATTGCTCGTTTAAACGGAGATAAAAATAATTTTATTGATGTTATAAATGCGGTCTATGAATTTAAAACAGGAAATTATAAGTTATCACGCAGTATTTTAAGCAAAATAAATGAAAAAACTTATGAAAACCTAGTAACCCCAATGTTTAATGCTTGGAGTTATGTGGGGGAAAATGATTATGATAATGCAATGAAATCACTCTTGCCATTAAAAGATGAAGAAGAGATGGTAACCATTTACAATCTTCACTCAGGGTTGATTGCAGAATATTTTAATAAGTCAGATGTTGCAAAAGAGCACTATAAAACAATAATAAAAGACCGTTCGGAAGATATATCGTTTAGAGCTTTGCAAATAATAACAAATTATATGGTAAGACATAATCAAAAAACAGAAGCAGAACAGTTAGTCAACAAATATTACGGAACAAACAATATAAAAGAGATGCTTTCAAGTCTGAATAAAAAAATAAAAGAAGGTATTTCTTCAAAATATCTTATTGTAGATAGTGCAGATAAAGGCGTTGCAGAAGTATTTTTAGAAATAGCATTGTTGTTTAAATCTGTTCCTGTAGGGTATGACTATGCTCAAATGTATATGGCTATTTCAGAATATTTTAATCCTAATAATGATGTTCTTAAAATAGCAATGGCTGATCTTTTTGAAGAGCGTTTACAGTATACGGAAGCTAATAAATATTATGATACAGTAAAAAAAGACTCAGAAATGTATTATCCTTCACAAATAAAAAAATCAAACAATTTGATAGCAGAAGAAAAATATGATGAAGCTATTATAGTGTTAAAATCATTACTAAAAGAAAATCCGTCAAATTTCCAAGTTTTATTTAATTTAGGTGATGTTTTGCGTATAAGTAATAATCAAGATGATGCCATAAAATATTACAATAAAGCAATAGATACTATATTTTATGAAAGCGAAAAATATTGGCCTGTATACTATGCGCTTGCCGTATCGTATGATAAAAATAATCAATGGCTTAAAGCAGAAGAAAGTTTAAATAAGGCGCTAACATTAAGTAACCGCCATCCGCAAGTTTTAAATTATTTGGGATATAGTTGGCTCAAAAACAATATGAATATAGATAAGGCAGCTTTATTTATACTTGAAGCTTATGAAAAATCCCCAAACAATGGAGTAATAATGGATAGTCTCGGTTGGGTATATTTTAAAACAGGTGACTATAAAAATGCAATAATCTATCTAGAGAGAGCATCAGAATTAAATCCTCGTAATGCAATTATTAGCGAACATCTCGGAGATGCATATTGGTTAGGTGGTCGTAAAAACGAGGCAATTTTCTTATGGAAACAAGCTTTAATATTAAAAGAAGATAAGGAAGAAGTTAACCTTAAAAATATTCGTTATAAAATAAAAAACGGTCTGACAGAAACAAAGGTGCTTTCATTAAAAGACGAGAGTATAAAAGAAGCCTTAAGAGATGTAAACTACATAACACAATAAGTTTCATACAACATAATCAGGTTAATATTATGCTGAACTTTTTAGAATAAAGAATTGTTTTTTTATTTTTGATATTTAGAAATCAAAGTTTTCAGGTCTTCTGCTACCTTCTTAACAACTACTGCATCTTTTCCTTCAATGCGTAGTTTTATAACGGGTTCTGTGCCTGATTTTCTTACAATAAGATTGCTATCATCTCCAAGTAGTTTTTTTGACGCATCAATAGCTTGTTTTACATCATCATATTCAACACTTTGTCTCATAAACTCATTTGTAGAAAATCTGATATTTTTAATAATGCAAGGATAAGGATTGAATATAGGGAAAATTTCGCTTAATTTCTTTTTTTCTTCTATATAAGCCAAAGCAGAAATTAGACCGACAACGGCAGCGTCACCGCTTTTAGAAAATAAAGATAAAACAATGTGTCCGACAACTTCACCGCCTAATGTTGATTTTTTTTCTTTCATAAGGTCAATCACATATCTTTCCCCAACCTTGCTTTTGTAATAGGAAAAATCGTTTTTATTAAGATATTCTCCCAAACCTAAATTTGACCACTCAGTACTGATAACGGTGTTACCCAAAAGCATATTGTGTTTCTTCATATAGTTAGCCAAAAAACAAAGTAGTTGGTCGCCATCAATAACATTACCTTTTTCATCAACCAAAATTATTCTATCACCGTCACCGTCAACAGCAATGCCAAAATGAGCTTTAGATTCTATAACTGTTTGAGATAAAACAGATGTATGTTGTGAACCGCACTCTTTGTTAATATTGTATCCGTCAGGATTATTATTTATAGCTATAACACCTGCGCCTAAATCTTTAAAAATTTGTGGTAAGATATAAAAATATGCTCCGTTTGCACAATCCAAAACAACCCTTAAACCCTGTAGTGATTTATAATTTGGTGCTATATCTCTGATTTTTGTAATATATTTTTCAATAACGGATTCGTCCCTTGTAATTTTACCAAGAGAAATACTTGTGTCTTCGTTTTTTTTATTTTTATTTTCTAAAAATTCTTCTACTTTAGCATAAAAAACATCATCAAATTTATCTCCTTCTTTGTTAATAAGTTTTATGCCATTATCATAATACGGGTTGTGGGACGCTGTAATCATAATTCCCATATCAACATCAAGGTCTTTTATTTGACTGGTAATCAATGGTGTAGGGACAACTCCTAAAGATATTACATCAACACCGTTTTTTGTAAATCCTGCACAAAGAGCACTTTCTATCATATCACCGGATATTCTTGTATCTTTACCGATTACAACTCTTTTTTTATCTGTTAATACCAAATCGCATAACACATCAGCAAGTTTGATTGCAAAATCAACATTCATAGGATAAGAGCCGGCTACACCTCTTACACCATCCGTTCCAAATAACTTATTAGTCATAAAAAAGAGCTCCAATTTCATTATTATTTTATCTAATCTCTAAAGTAGAATCATAATAACGATATTGCAAGCTCTATATAATCAAATTTTATGGTTTTTTATTACAAAACGTAGCGAGCACCCATATAAATTTCGTGAGCATCAACTTCTGTTTTTCCGTTAAGGGTATCTAAACCATCACCCATATCATAATAACGATAACCGATATCCATATTTAATCTGTTGGTGATTTTAGCAGAAATACCTGCACCTACAGACCAAGTAAAATCATTGTTCTTTGCACTATAACCAACACCATAAATATTGTTACGAATACTTAGCTTGTTTTTAGTATAACCAATTCCGGCATTAACAAAAGGAGTAAACCATGTGTAAGGTAAAAAGTCATAGTAAACAACGAACATATATGATTTAGATTTAAAGCTTACATCAGAGATGCCTTGTGCAATAGTTTTATCATTTTTCTTTCTCCAAATGTACTCTAATTCTGCTCTCCAGTGCTCGTGACGATAACCGACAGCCCCACTGGCAATAAGTCTGCTTTTATTGATTACATTATCATTGCTGTATCCGTCAACACCACTTTTATCGTTTTCTGATTCAATTTTTGCTTGCCCTAAACGTCCTGCAATATAAAAGCCGTCGCATTCGGCATAAGAATTGATTGCAATAGAGGTGCAAAAAATTGTTAAAAATAAGAAAAATATTTTTTTTGTCATTTAATAAAGCTCCAAATTTAAACGTTTTTAATTGATTTTTAGACAAAATATCACAAATTTCCATAAAATCAAGTAAAAAATGACGAATATTTAAAAAATATGTAACCGATAAATTATGCATTAAAAAACTTAAAAATATTGATTTTTATCTAAAGTATGCTAAATCAAAAACAAGGTGATCGGGTAGCTGCGCTAAATCATAGTTTAGTGAGGAAAGTCCGAGCGTCATGGAAACAAGGCACCAGATAACGTCTGGCTAGAGAAATCTAAGGGAAAGTGCCACAGAAAGTTACCGCCGGTATATATATTGGTAAGGTTGAAAAGGCGAGGTAAGAGCTCACCGCAAAGATAGCAATATCTTTTGGCCAGGTAAACCCTGTCTGACGCAAGACCAAGTTAGGAGAGCAGTTTACTGTTATACGGAGCGTTTCCACTCCACTCCAGAGGTAGGTCGCACGAACCAAATGGTGACATTTGGTCCAGATGAATAGCTATCGCTTTAATCTTTGTCTTTTATAGATAAAGCAAATGATAAGTACATAACTCGGCTTATAGATCACCTATTTATTTTTTTATGCGGAGATAATAATGGTTCTACAACATACATTAAAAGAGATAACCCAAATAAAAGGAATAGGTTTACATTCCGGTTTAGATGTTACATTAACCTTGAAGCCGGCACCTATAAATAAAGGCATCACTTTTTACAGAACAGATATAAACTCAACACCATTGAGGGGTTTGTATTCAAATGTTGTAGATACCAGAAACTGCACTGCGCTTGGCTCAGATTCCAAAAACATAGTAAGCACTATAGAGCACTTTATGGCAACTCTTTATATTCTAGGTATAGATAATCTTGATGTAGAGATAGATAACGCTGAAATACCTATACTAGATGGTAGTAGTAGAGTTTTTTTAGACATACTAAAAACTAAACCTTTAGAAGCCCAAGAAGCTCCTGCTAAAATTTTAAGAGTAAAAAAAGAAATTACCTATGAGGATAAAGAAGGTTGTAGGATAACTATGTTGCCAAGCGACAAATTAGAAATATGTTTTGATATAGATTTTCCATCACCAATAGTAGGTCATCAAAATTTTAATAATGTTATAGATTATTCGGTATTTGAGCAAGAAATAGCGCCTTGTAGAACGTTTTGCGAAAAATATCAAGTAGATTACTTAAAATCAATAGGTCTAATAAAAGGCGGTTCGTTGGAAAATGCGGTGGTTTTAGATGGAAACACAATCCTAAATCCGGAGGGTTTTCGTATAAAAAATGAGTGCGTAAACCATAAAGTATTAGATACAATAGGTGATTTATATACTTCGGGGTATCGTATTTTGTCCAAAGTTATTGCTAAAAAAACAGGGCATCGTCATAACAATGAAATATTGAAAATTTTGTTTTCATCACAAGATAATTATGAAATAGTATAATATTTAAGGAGCTAAAGAAATGAAAAAGTTATTAACTGTATTACAATGTACTTTTTTACTATTTTTATCCGCTTGTGCTTCAACGGATAAACAGGTTATAAATGATGAAGACAAATCAGCAGAAGTATTATATAACGTAGCGTATGATTATCTTGAAAAAACTTCATATCAAAAAGCAGCAGAAACTTTTGATAAAGTAGAAATGGAACATCCATATTCAAAATGGGCTACAAAATCAAAGTTAATGAGTGCATATTCATACTATAAAAATGAGAAATATGATGATACTATATCTGTTTTAGATAGATTTATTCGTCTGCACCCCGGTAATAAAGATATAGCATACGCTTATTACCTGAAGGCAGTAAGTTATTATAATCAAATATCATCATCTCAAAAAGAACAATCAGCAACAAAAGATGCTTATGATACTTTTATGCAGGTTATAACACTCTTTCCAAATACAGAGTATGCAGAAGATGCAAAATCTAAGATGGT
>JAFYWO010000070.1 GCA_017557925.1 Alphaproteobacteria bacterium
AACAATATCAAAAATTATTACAACATGCGATGATTATGAAAGATAAAAATGTGGGAATAAATTCTAAAGAATTGTTTCCAGGAAATGTGGAAACTTGCGGAAATTTTAATTTAGATATGGGAGCTTATTGTTATTTAACAGAGGGAAAACTTAGTGATATAACGCAGGAAAAGTATAGTGAAGTTCTTGATAATCTATCTAATAAAGACACATTAAATTGTATAAATGGTATAATCAATAACATTGCAAAAGATTATGAAAAGCGTGGCGAACTTCTGCCAAAAGGTGATGACAAGGCATATAATGATGCAGTTGACAAACTTTATACTGGAAAGGTAAAGTTTAATCAAGATGATTTGAAATATGAAGGTGAGATAAATTTAAGAAAGGCGTTTAATCCTAATGACGAATTACCTTTAAATGAATTGCCGAAAATGGCTCAACAATGTCAACAAAAGCTAGAAGATATGGGTGGTTGGAATCGAGGACTAAAACAATATGCTAGTTTCTTTGGTGAAGATGTGAATTTAGAAAATATGGCTAATCTTCCTGCTGTGGTTAGACATCCTTTGGAAGTTTTTGGAGTATATGTGGGGACGCCCATTTATGCGGGTGGTAAAAAAATTATTGAATATGGGAAAGCGGGGGTTGATTCTGTAAAAGAATGGTTTGGTGAGAAGAAAGAAAATACTCCTGTAAGACCTGTTAAGGCAAATAAAAAACCTGAATATGAAGAATGGAGCAAAGAGAGAAGGGTTTCTCCTGTTCAAAATGTGGAAATACTAAATCTGATGGCAGATGTTATTGAAAAACCAACGAATAGAGGTAAGCCTGATGTATTGATTGGAAAAAAAGATAGAGAAACATTAAAGAAAGATATGCAAAATGAGGCTAAAGAAAAAGCGCGTATGCTTAAGGTTATTGAAGGAATGAACCGAGTTAATGGGGCTAAAAATGCAATAGAAGCTGGAAAGACTATTAATACGTTGTATGATAAATTTGGCGATAATGCATACAAGTTATTAACTAAAGCTGTTAATGAGCCTTTTAATTTTGCTCAAGATATTGGTGATAGTTCTATTAAGACATCTCGTGATGCGGTTAGAAGTTTGTGTAATACGGATGATAAAAATAAAAATGCTGTGATTAATTCGGTATTGAGAATAAAAGAAAGGTAATATTTTTATTAAGTTTAACTTCAAGAGGAGTTTTATGTGTCCTCTTGAAGCTTTTGTTTTTTGATGATATTGTTGAGATTAAAAAGCGTAGCTTAAACCTGCGGTCATTTCCATAATATGATTTAAGTTTTTTGCTCCAATGTAGGAATATCTACCCATTACTCGCATTGCAACATTTTCTGTAAAATCATAAGAGAAACCGATACCTGCTCTATAACCTACACGTTGCTTGTCTAAACTTCCTTTATGGTCAAATTTGTATTTTATGTTATAGTCGGCAAGACCTAAAGAACCAAGAAAGTTGAAGCCTGAACACATAATCGGCATTTTACCATACATGTCAAGTCCCCAAGCGTAGTATTCGGATTTGATTTTATCGGGTGTATGGTGAGATTTTCTTTCACCTGATTGTTGGAAAAATGCTTCAATACTTGTATATTTGGCAATATCCATACCAAGATTTACTTTCCATGAGCTGTATTCTTTTTTGGCGTGTTTTACACGAGAGCCTTGCTTGGCGTGAGAATAAACATAATCCGCTCCGATGTAGGGACGAACCATATTATCCTTGTGCCAATCGGCTGCATTTGCATTAAGTGCAAATACAGACACCAAGGTAGCTAATAAACATATTTTTTTCATATCTTAAACTCCATTATAAACTAAAATTAACTTTAGTCCTAAAGTATTAGAGAAGTTTTTAATACTTTTCGCTAGTTTATATATCTTTCAAATTTAATCTTTACAGGGGGAGGGGAGTTTTTCTTGACTTTATTTTTGGGGTGTGGTTATTTTTTTAGTAGGTTTTGATGTTTTGTGAGTGTTTAATATGCGCTATAGACTTAATAATGTGAAAGCTAAACTAGAGTTTGGTGAGAATGATATTTTTCAGGCAGTTATTGATAAGTTTGACGGGGTAAAGTTAAAAAATTTAAAAATTGTGAAGAAATCACTTGATGCAAGAAAGAAAAGTGAGCTTTTTTTTGTGTGTGCAGTGGAATTTGAGGCTGATGAAAAGCTTGATGATAAGGATTTGGCTGAAATTACTCAAGATGAGAAAATTGATTTTTGTAAGCTTAAGTGGGAATATAAATTAAGACCTGTTGTTGTTGGTTCAGGTCCGTCCGGAATGATGGCAGGTATTTGTTTGGCAGAAATGGGTGCAAGGCCTATTATTCTTGAACGTGGCGGTAATGTTGATGAGAGAAAAATTAAGGTTCAGGAATTTTGGAATACGGGAAAGTTGGATGAAAAGTCAAATGTTCAGTTTGGAGAAGGAGGAGCGGGGACTTTTTCTGACGGAAAACTTATGACAGGGATTAAAAAAGATAAATTTGTTAATAAAGTTATGACTGAATTTATTGAAAATGGAGCTCCTAAAGAAATAGAGTATTTGGCAAAGCCTCATATAGGAACTGATAATTTGGTTAATATGGTTAAAAATATCAGAAAGAAGATAGAAAAGTTAGGCGGAGAATACAGATTTAATGAAAAATTGGTTGATATTATTACCAAAAACGGAGAGCTTTGCGTTATTGTTGTAGAAAGAGAAGATAAATCTTGTTATGAAATTGAAACTAATCATCTTTACTTGGGCGTAGGACATTCTGCTCGTGATACGTTTAGGATGTTGTTTAAACGTGGGGTATTGATGGAGCAGAAGAATTTTGCTGTCGGTTGCAGGATTGAGCATAAGCAAAGTGATGTTAATTTGGCTCAATATGGTGAAAAATTTTGCAATTCTTCATATCTTGGGGCGGCTGATTATAAGTTGGCAGAACATTTGGAGGATAACAGGACGGTTTATACTTTTTGTATGTGTCCGGGAGGGGTTGTGGTTGGTGCCACTAATCTTGAGGGATGTGTGGTTACAAATGGCATGAGTGAATTTAAGCGTGATAGAGAAAATGCAAATTCGGCGGTATTAGTTAATGTTGACAGTAGGGATTTTGGGTCAAATCATCCTTTGGCAGGAATTGAATTTCAGGAAAAATTGGAAAAACGTGCGTTTATAGAGGGTGGAAAAAATTATTTTGCGCCCGTGCAGAAAGTTGGCGATTTTTTGAATAAAAAACCAAGTGTTAGTTTGGGCAGGGTAAATCCGTCATATTTGCCTGGGGTTAAGTGTGCCGATTTTAAGAATATTTTTGATAAAGAGTTGTATGAGGCGCTTGTTGAAGGTATTAGAAGAATGGATAAAAAATTAAAAGGTTTTGCTGATTATGACGCGGTGTTGTCTGCGGTTGAAACCAGAAGTTCAAGTCCGGTAAGAATTATAAGAGACCAAAATTATCAAGCTAATATTAAAGGAATTTATCCTATCGGCGAAGGTGCAGGTTATGCCGGCGGAATTACATCTGCAGGTGCTGACGGTGTGCGTGTAGTTTATTTTTGTAGGTGATTTAGAACATTCCTTTTTTTCTGAAGAATATTATTGTGATGATTGTAGCTATCATAGATAGGCCTATTACTATCCAAAACCCGTTAGGGTTTGTAGAGAATATGACAGGAACATTCATGCCCCAGAAGCTTGCAAGCATTGTAGGAATTGAGAGTATTATGGTTATGGCTGCTAAGAACTTCATCACTAAGTTTAAGTTATTGCTGATTATGCTAGCAAAGCCATCCATCATTCCTTCTAAAATTGAACGATGCATATCTACCATTTCTATCGCTTGTTTGTTTTCAATGATTACGTCATCAAGAAGTTCTTCATCTTCTGCAGAGAATTTGGTAAGTTTGGCAGAAGCAGGGTTTTTTAATATGCGCAAGAGTTTTAGCAATGCCAAATGATTGTCTTTTAAGGCTGTTGTAAAGTATACTAACGATTTTTGTATCTCCATTAGTTGAAATAATTCTTTGTTGGAGGTTGTTTTTCTTAAAGCATATTCTATATCTTCCGTTTTTTTATTTATGATGTTTAGGTATCTTAAGTAGAATTGTGTAGAGCGGTATAGTATGTTTAAGAAAAAATTTAGTCTGTTTTTTGTATCAAAAGTGTGTGATGTTAAACGATTAAAAGAGTTTAAAACACGGTTATCTCGGGCACAGATTGTTATGAGGTTTTTTGGGGTAAGAATTAAACCGCAAGGGAGTGTGTCAAAATTTCCTTCATCATCAAGTAACGGCAGGTTAATAATTAAAGTAAGAGATGACGGAGTGCTTTCTAAGCGTGAACGCTCGTTTGCATCAAGACAGTTATTTAATAAGTCGTAGTCTAAGTGCAATAGTGTAGAGGCTTTTATAAGCTCATCTTCATTAGGGTTGATGATAGAACACCAAGTATTGGGGAGAATCTTATTTTTCTTTTGTTTGACAAGTTTGCCGTTTTCTTCGGTTCTGTAAATTTTAAACATATCTGAACCCTCTTAAAAATAAAATCAACGACTATAAAAAAATATGGTGCGGTCAAGAAGACTTGAACTTCCACGGGCTTAGCCCATAACGACCTCAACGTTACGCGTCTACCAATTCCGCCATGACCGCACATTGAATAAAACAGTGGAAATATATAATGATAAATTTTAATAATCAAGTAAAAAATTTATGTTGGTGAAAAAAATGTTGCAATTGGTGAAAAATATGGTATTATATTTTTATATATTTTGAGGAATGTAAGAAAAAATGATATGTGAGTGGATGAAAAATGAATATAGTTTGAGGTGTTGGGAATCGTTTGTTTCCTACACA
>JAFYWO010000071.1 GCA_017557925.1 Alphaproteobacteria bacterium
ACAAAGACATCTGACAGAGCCTTGTTTGAAAGTGTAGGAGAGGCAAGATAAACACGGATTGTTCTTAAACCGTAGTATCCTGCAATCTTCAAATCTACTTGGACATCTGTAAGGTCAAGGTCCGCAAAAGCACGTTCAAGACGACGCAAGAACATACTCATCAGAACGTTGATTACCGGACTGTCGTCAACAGTTGTGTTGGACATATCCCAACCGAACATCAGACGAGAAGTGCAATCCTTCACTTCAATCTTGCCAAATCCACCAGTGTAGATGTTTGACTTTGACGGAGTGATTTCTGTGCTTTCAGAAACAGAGCCGAAGTAAGTTTCAGCCATGTTCTTCAGTTCACGTTTGCTAACCTTAGGGCCGGCGATAACCAATACAATGTTATTTGCGGTGTAGTAGGTATTGGCAAATTCTCTGACATCTTCTGTTGTGTGAGAGAACAAAGAAGAAAGATACTCTTCTTTTGTCTTGACCAAATCTTCACCGAAGGCGACGTGCTTGTATTCAAGCTTCATTCTGCGCATAGTCATCGGAGCTGTGTCTTCTGTCTGTTGACGAATGAGTTGCTTTGCTTGTTCAACGTATTCATCATTGACAACAGTCTGATTGAATACTTGCTGAAGCTTCTGCATCACATCTTCCAAATCCATACCGCCAGCAGTATAGGCTGTCATAGAGCCTCCGAAAACCGGAAGTATACCTCTGATTTGAAGCAACAATGTGCGCTCAAACAAGTTGGCAATACCAAGCTTTGGTTCATTAACATGACCGACATTAACAGATAAAACACCGGACCAACACTTTGCAAAACCTGCATAGACAACGGACATACCGTTGTTCAATTTAAACTTTTCCATACTTGAAAAATTTTTTAGTTAAACATAGACATACTAATTGATAGATTCTTATAAATACAAACTTCAGTATATAAGAAAAAAATATTTTGTCAAGTGTATTTTTTTCGTCAATAAAAATTGTGCTTTTATAATGTAAGAGGCTGGATTTTTGCTGTTTATGAGGATGTTTTTTGTGTTTTATGAAGAAGCTATTAGACATAATTAGAAAATTATGTGAGGAATTTTTATCATGAGGATTTTTCTCTTGTTATCATAAGGAGCGTTCTCCCTCTCGTCATCACGAGGAGCTTTCTCCCTTTTCGTCATCACGAGGAGCATCCCCCTTTTTCGTCATCACGAGGAGCGGATGCTCCGTGGTGATCCATAAGTGGTTAGCTGTGAGATTTGCTTTACTTACAATCAGGCTATAAAAAAAAAGAGGAGCAAGAACTCCTCTTTTTACATCTATTCCGTTTCTTCATCGGGTTTATTTTTGCCCTCTATAACATACGACTCGTTAAACCAATTGCCCAAATCAATATCAGAACATCTCTTAGAACAAAAGGGACGATATTCCCTGCTGTCTGTTAATTTGCCACATATCGGGCATTTGTGCAGTTTTATAACCTTAGAAGAAGTTGTGTTTTCTTGTTCCATTTATTATGGCTCCACACGACCGGTGCCTGAGCAGGTTGGACACTCAACAGAAAATTCTTCTAGTAATGTAGGGCGTTTTCTTCTGCGTAAAATTTCTACGTTACCGGCTTTACTAAGTCCTAGAACTCTTGCGCCTTCCTTATCACCTGCAAGTTCTTCTTCTAACGTATCTATAACAGAACGCATAAAACGATATTCGTTAGAACCGGCAAAATCTATCATAATTTTACCGCTCAAATTGCGCAAAATTATTTGACGAGCAATTTCTTTTGCTGCTTCTTTATTGAAGTTATCTGTATCGCCTCTGGATATTGCGCCTTTGGTGTCTACATCTATGGCAACCATAGCCTTTGTTTCTTCTATGTGCAAACAACCGCCATTTGATAAAGGAACAGTTTTTTCTAAAGCGTGTTGCAACATATCTTGTATACCGTAAGTTTCGCTAGGGTCGGCATCATAAATAATTTTGCCGTCAAAAATTTGTTTTACTTTGTCTTCTAAATTGTGGTCGTTTACAACAACGGTTGTTAAAGTTTTTTGATGACGACGAATTAAATCAAACAAAGGATTTTCCTTAGCATATAAAAGTGCAGGAGCTGTTGCTGAACGGGCTTTTATACGAATATTTTCATAAATTGAACGCAATTCGTGCATTTCTTCTATGATAACGTCAGGATTTACATTTTCTGCCGCGGTTCTTACAATCCAGCCTTCTTGAGTTGAGCCGAGATTTCTTAAAATTGTGTCCTGAAGTTCTTTTACTTTATCTTCGTTATTTATTTTTAAGGAAACATCTACATAACTGCCAAAAGGACGATAAACAAGGTATGTGCCGGGGATTTGAACCGCACGAACTAATTTTGCCCCTTTGTCTTGATGTGAGTTTTTTTGAACTTGGACAACAACACATTGACCTTCGGTCATATTTACTTCAAGTAAGCCCTTTTCTTGTGAGCTCATAAAAGCATCTTTGTTGTCGCCAATGTTAACCATAAAACCAATTTTGTTTTCTGCTAAATCAATCTTTTTTACAATACGACCAAGATATACGTTTCCCTCAGTTGCTCCTTGTTCATTAAAAAGTTCAAATTCTGTCAAGTTGCCATTATCTAATGTTGCCAAACAAGCATCTTGACCGGATTTTTCATATACTATAGTGTCTATTCTTATCATTTCTACTCCTTTTTTTTAAGGGTTTATATATTTCCGGCAACCTAGCGGACACCGGCTCCAATTAAAAGGTTTCGGGTTTCATACAAGGGAAGACCGACAACACCCGTGTATGAACCTACAATTCTTTTTACAAAGCCTCCTAGTAGGCCTTCTATCTTATAACCGGCAACTCCAACCCATTCGTTAGATGAAACATAGTTTTCTATTTCTTCTTTGGTAAGGTGTTTCATCATTATTTTGGTGGTAACGGTTTTTTGGCTTATGTGACCGTTTTTATCTATCAAACAAACAGAAGTTATGACACGATGTGTTCTACCTGATAATAAGTTCATAACATTTGTTTGCTCAAGAGGCGATTGAGATTTTTGGATAATTTTTTGGCCGACAACAATTATAGTGTCGGCACTTAATATGTTTTCGCTCGGATTAAGTTTGTAAACAGCTTCTGCTTTTTGACGAGCTATACGACGAATATAAGGTAACGGCTTTTCATCCTTGAAGCAAGTTTCATCTATATCAGCAGGACAAATCTTTTTAGGTGTATAACCGATTTGCGCAAGCAATGCTTTACGTTGTGCTGAGCCTGATGCTAATATATAGTCTTTTTCTTGCATAAGTATTTTTAAGCCTCATCATCATAAGTTTTTTCTAGTCTTTCGTGGCGTTCTTGGGCTTCAATGCAAAGAGTTGCAATCGGGCGAGCTATTAAACGTTCAATACCGATTTCTTCTCCGGTTTCTAAGCAGTAACCATATTCGCCATCTTCTATGCGTGATAGAGCTTGGTCTATTTTTATAATAAGTTTTCTGGCTCTGTCCTTTGTGCGCAAATCTATTGATTTATCTGTTTCAAGAGATGCTCTGTCAATGTCATCGGGTTGATTAAGTCCGCCTTGACGCAATTCCTCTAAAGTATCGCTTGATTGAGCTAATAATTCTTTTTTCCATTGAAGTAACTTTTGGCGGAAATACTCTAGTTGCATTTCGTTCATATATTCTTCTTTTGCACTTGGTCTGTAATCTGGTGGTAGAATTGCAGATGTTGCCATGTTTTTATCTCCTGTATTATTAGTTTCCCCTTAATTTATCTTTTTTACGGATAAATTTAATGTAAAATAACAATACTTTTATAAACATCAAGCAAAAAATGAGTTTAATCAACGATTTTAACTGAAAATCCAAGTTATTTTGTTGGAATCTTTGTTCTTACATCCTCGCAAGCCGTCTTTTAGCTCTAAATGTTGTTTGGAAAGAGTTGTTGAATAGCCACAACTGTTAAATTTGAACAATGAATATGGATATTGCCAGCAGTAATTATCATTTACTTGGAGCGAATCCATTTCAGCACCGTCTGTAAAGAACTGGCCTTGTGTTAATAGTTCTATACAAGCTTCTTGGCGAAGTGAGTGAAAAGTAACGTAAAACATATATTTGTTGTTGGAGTCACTTG
>JAFYWO010000072.1 GCA_017557925.1 Alphaproteobacteria bacterium
GAAGATAAAGAGGAAATGTCAGATTATTTTGTTTTATGAATTTTTTACTAAAAAAACGCCCTCTTACTCCACCGCCTATGTAGTATAAATCCGATAAAGCATCTTTAGCATAAAATGGTGTGTATAGTGCTAATTTATCTAAACTTCGTGATGAATACTTTACATCATCTTGCATACTTTCGGCATCTTTTTTGTTTCTTATATTTTCTATCCACTCTTTATTATATACATCATAATATGATGTCAGAAGAATATCAGGATTATCCTTTTTTATTATTTTAAGAGCGGTTTGAATTGCATCAGGTTCCAGCCAATCATCACTATCAACAAATGTTATGTAATCTTTGGTTGAGGCATTCATTCCGGTATTTCGAGCGAAAGACACACCCTGATTTGATTGATTTATGACTTTTATATTTGAGTATTTTGAAGCATAATTGTTTAGAATATTTAGAGAGTTATCTGTTGAACCGTCATTTACAGCTATTATTTCTACTTTTTTTGATTGCGAAAGAATACTATCTAAGCACTTTGAAAGATATTTTTCTGCATTGTAAACAGGGATAACAATACTGACGGAAACTCTTAGATTTAGATAAAAGCACATAAAAAGAATAGCTATAATTATGGCTGTAAAAATTTTATATAAATTTTTTCTCATCACTTCAACCTCTCTTTTTTGATATTTTAGAGATTAAATGCTTTTTTTATAGTTAATTATTACAAAATTTTTAATTGCTTATGAAGCGGTTTATCTGTTCTTAAATTTATATACTGACATTCAAAACGTTTACAAAAATTTTCCATATTTTTGCGTTTTTCAGCAAAATATTGAAAATACGCATCTTTAAATGCAAGTGGCGCAGTATTAAAAGCAAGTTTCTGCCCGTTATATTCTGCTAAATATTCTCCGCTTAAAGGCGGAACTTCTTCTATATAATCAAATACGTTAAGACAATATACCCTATTACGTTTTGTTAATGCCGCTAATGATTTAAGAGTTTCATCGGTAATATTTTTAAAGTCACTTATTATAAACACCATTGCTTTGCTTTTTAGATTATATTGCAAATACTGCAAAGGATCTTTTAGGTTATAAGTTGACACATCCGTTGTTTCCAATATTGACTTACTTGTTTTGGATATTGCTTTTAAGATAGCCATAAGATTTTTTTGATTACTTTGTGATTTATATATACTTATCTTTTTTCCATCATAAAGCACCAAACCAAAACGGTCCTTATTAGCAAGACATTGCCAACCAAGCAATGCTGCTAATTTTGATGCAGATACAGATTTTAACTCTTTTTTTGTTCCAAAAATCATATATGGAGAGAGATCTAAAACTACATATACCTCTCTGTCTTTTTCTTCTGCAAAAACTTTGGTATATGTATCACCCAACCGTGCGGTTACACGCCAATCTATATCTCTAACATCATCCCCAAACCCATACAACCTTACTTCCTCAAATTCCATACCTCTACCTTTGAATGCAGAACGAATGTTACCTACTTTGTCTGTAGTTATACTATTATGGCGTTGATTTATGTATGGTAGATATTTTTTTTGCTCAATAAGCTCCTCAAGGCTTGCGTACAAGCCGTTATATTTTTGGGGTGCATCTATTTTTTTCTTAAAAAACATATTCCATTTCTTGCCTTATATTATGGTAAAGGAACAGATTTTAGTATTGAAGTTATGATATTATCTGCTGTTATTCCTTCTGCTTCAGCCTCAAAGCTTAAAATAATTCTGTGACGTAATACATCATATATAACAGAATGTATATCATCAGGTGTAACAAAATCTCTACCTTCAAGCCAAGCATTGATTTTAGCACATTTATCCAACGCTATTGTTGCACGAGGACTTGCGCCATATAGTATATTATTTTTCAGACCAGAATCGTATTTTTCAGGCTTGCGAGTTGCTATTATTAACTGAACAAGATATTCTTCCAGTTGCTCACTCATGTGTATAGATAAAACATCTCTGCGAGCTTTTAAGATGTCTTCTATTTCCAATTTTCCAACTGTTTTGGAAAACTCTTTCCAACTTTCATCTTGCTCTTTTGTTCCCATTTCTTCAGCTCTTACTAATTTTAGAATTTTGTGCTCTGTTTCTGCACTAGGTTGATCTATTTTTATATACATCAAGAATCTGTCTAATTGTGCTTCGGGCAGATTATATGTCCCTTCTTGTTCTATAGGATTTTGTGTAGCTAAAACCAAAAATAAATCAGGAAGGTGATATTGTTTACCGCCAACACTTACTTGATGCTCAGCCATTGCCTCTAAAAGGGCTGATTGAACTTTTGCCGGAGCACGATTTATTTCATCAGCCAAAACCAAATTAGCAAACACAGGACCTTGTCTAAATTCAAAACAGCAACGTTCCGCAATATAAATATCACTACCAGTTATATCGGAAGGTAACAGGTCAGGTGTAAACTGAATACGATTAAATCTTGCTTTTATACATTCAGAAAGTGTCTTTATGGCTTTTGTTTTAGCCAGACCAGGCGCACCTTCTAACAAGACGTGACCATCTGCCAAAAGTGCTATCATCATTTTTTTTACTAAATCTTTTTGACCTATAATTTTACTATCAAGATATTTTTGCAAGGCTATGATTTTTTCTTTTGATTCACTCATAAAATCCCCCGATGTTTTATTTCTGTTCTAAAATTAAACAAAATACTTTTTATTTAAAAAAAGATACCCTATAAAAACATAATATAAGATTCACCGGATAAAAAAACAAGAAATATTGTGATATGAGTAACATTTTTGATTTTAATGATGAAGATGATGCAATTTGCAGCGAGGTTTTTGATAACATTAGCGCTCTAAAACCTATGCAACCAAATTTTGTAGAAGGACTTAATCCTGAACAGGCTGATGCTGTTTTGACAACTGAAGGGGCTTTATTGGTATTAGCAGGTGCAGGCACCGGTAAAACAAAAGTTTTAACAACAAGATTGGCACATATTTTAAATAGTGGAATAGCAAGACCTTGGAATTGTTTGGTTGTTACTTTTACCAACAAGGCAGCTAATGAAATGAAGGAAAGAGTTAGAGGTTTTATTGGGGACACGGTGAATTCGGTATGGCTTGGAACTTTTCATAGTATTTGCGTTAAAATATTAAGACGTTATCCTGAACTTGTAGGCCTAAAAGACAACTTTACCATTTTGGGTGAAGATGACCAAAAAAGAGTCATAAAAAAAATCTTACAAGATAATAGTATTGATGAAAAACAATATACACCTCAAGCGGTATTAGAAAAAATATCTCGCTTTAAGGATAAAGGGCTAACTATTGAAAAAGTTGTTAATGATTATAAAACTAACACAACAACTTTGATTTACAAAGAATATCAGGCAAGGCTTTTAGAATTAAACTGCGTTGATTTCGGGGATATTCTCCTTTATGTATTAGACATTTTACTAAAGAACCCTAATGTATTAAATGAATATCAAGAACGCTTTAAATATATTATGGTTGACGAGTATCAAGATACTAACGTTACTCAATATTTGTTATTAAGGTTACTCTCACAAAAATACCGCAATATTTGTTGCGTTGGTGATGATGACCAATCTATTTATTCTTGGCGTGGTGCAGAAATTGAAAATATTTTGAAGTTTAACAACGACTTTCCTGAGGCTAAAACCATAAGACTTGAAAGAAATTACCGCTCCACAGAAAACATTCTTACAGCCGCAAGTTCTGTTATAAGTCATAACTCCAAAAGACTGGGTAAAACATTAAGGGTTGCTGAGCATAGTCCTGTTTCTTGCTCTAAAAATGAAAAAATAAAAGTCGTTAGTAATTATGGTGGTGATGACGAAGCAAAATATATTGCTGATAAAATAAAAGGCCTGAAATATGACGGATTTAATTATGAAGAAATAGCTGTTTTGGTTAGAACTGCCTCACAAACCAGAGCTTTAGAAGAAGTATTCATAAAAGAATCCATACCTTATAAAGTTGTGGGTGGCTTAAAGTTCTATGAAAGAGCAGAAATTAGAGATATGCTTGCTTATTTCAGGTTAATCTTGCAACCTAGTGATGACCTTGCTTTTGAAAGAATCATCAATAAGCCCGCCAGAGGAATCGGTGAAAAGACTATTGATAAAATCAGAGACAGGGCAAAATTTGACAGAACTCCTTTATATCAAACTATGGTTAATATGGTTGATGATGGAGAATTTAGCGGAAAAACAAAAAATGCTCTTCAAGGTGTTATTGATTTAGTCTGTGAGTGGAGAAAAATTTTACCTGCTCTTTCTTTGGGAGAATTTGCTGAACAAGTTGTAGAAGAATCTTCTTATATGATGATGCTTGAGCAAGATAAATCTGTTGAAGCTCCGGGTAGAATAGAAAACATCAAAGAACTCTTAAACGTTATGAGTGATAGAGAAACATATCCTGATTTAGCAACCTTTTTAGAACACGTTAGTCTAGTTATTGACAACGAATACAACGACAATTCAAATAAAGTTATTATTTCAACTTTACACGCAGCAAAAGGTTTGGAATTTGATGCCGTATTTTTACCGGGTTGGGAAGAAGGTATTTTCCCTCATCAAAAATGTTTAGACTGTAATGATGTGGAAGGACTGGAAGAAGAACGAAGACTCGCTTATGTAGCCATAACCAGAGCAAAGCGAATCTTATATATCACAATGGCTTTTAATAGAAAACTTTATGGACAGTGGCAAAATTATCAACCCTCTCGCTTTATAAATGAATTACCTCCAAAATGTATTGAACTTGTTAATAATACAGGATATGCAAAACCAAGCCAAAGCAGTTATAACAGTGTATATGGGGGCGGTAGAGATTATTACAGAAATAACAACTTTGATAATTCTTATAGTAAGAATAATTATTCTAATTATGATAACTCTTACAAAAAGAAAGAAAAAAGCGGTTATTTTGATAGCTATGAAAACTCTTTTTATGATGATGAATATGATAGTTACGAATCTAATGGATATTATAGAAAAAAAGTAAATAATGATTATTTTTACCAATCAAAAAAACAAAATCCTTTAGTTGGTATTAGAGTTTATCATCCAAGCTTCGGTTATGGAAGAATTATAAATGTTGACGGTGATAAGTGCGAAGTAATGTTTGATAAAGCAGGTAAAAAGAAAATTATGGGTAGTTTTTTAGAAAAATGCTAAAATCACAAATATACTTTATGAGTTAATTATTTTCTTTTCTGAATGAAAAATATTTATGAATAAAAAATGTTGCAATAGTTATTATCACAACACAACAAAGTTGTGCTAAAGCTTTATTCAAGTTTGGAATTGAATGAAGTATGTTAACAGAAGACAGTTTTTCTTCTATATGAATAATCTTTACAAACATAGCAAGCAAACCTATATTAACAAAGTATAGAAAAATATATGACGAAAATGCTTTAGTATATTCTTTTATAAAAGGTCCGTTACTTTGAAAAACATAATAACGCATTGTTGCTATGGATATATTTATACTAACAATATTCATTAAAAACAGTGAAATTTGCTCTTTTCCGGAAGTCAGATACAAAAAAGCATAGTATATCAAAAACGCAACTACCGTATTAAAACCACCCACTAAAATAAATCTTATTTTTTGGTTTAAGCGAAACCAAATGGTTTCTAATTTTTTATAAATTGATACTATCATTTTGTGTCTCCTCTTTTTCAGAATGGCAGAAAAAAAATTGTTTGCAGTAAAAAAATGAATACTATGCGCTTTTTTTTGTTTTTATGACATAAAAATTTTTATTATTACAAACTATATTTTATGATTGATATTGATTACAAAAAATAGGCTTGCAAAAAAGTGTAATTGTGATAAAAGTTTTAGGAATTTTAAAAGGAGAATTATAATGGCCATTGATAATGAAACCGTAAAACAAATTGCATACTTGGCAAGACTTGGTGTTGAACCTGAAAAATTAGAAGAAACACAAAAAGAGTTCAATAAAATTTTAAGTTGGGTTGAAGAACTTGGTGAAGTTGATACAAGTGGTGTAGAACCAATGATTTCGCCTTATGAAGATAGTATCTTATTAAGAGAAGATAAGGTAACTGAAGGATGTCAAAGTAGTAAAATCTTATCTAATGCGCCGGCAAAAGAATTTGGATATTTTGCTGTTCCTAAAGTTGTGGAGTAATATATGATGACTAGCAATTTAACAGAATTAACAATCAGCGAATCGCTAAAAAAGCTTAAAAAAAGGGAGATTTCTCCTGTTGAACTGACAAATGCTTATATAGAAAAATTAGAAGAAAACAAAAAGTACAATGCTTTTGTTACAACCACTCCTGAAATAGCTTTAGAACAAGCAAAAGAATCCGAAAAAAGATATTTAAACGGAACAAATAAAAAATTAGATGGTATTGCGCTTGGTATAAAAGACTTATTTTGTACTAAAGGCATTAGAACAACAGCTTGTTCTAAAATAATAGATAACTTTATTCCTCAATACGAATCCACGGTCACTCAAAATTTGCTTAATGACGGAGCTTTGTTTTTAGGCAAGCTAAA
>JAFYWO010000073.1 GCA_017557925.1 Alphaproteobacteria bacterium
GAAAAAAATCCTTTTTATATATTCATAACAACTTCCGTAGCATTTGGCAATTCAAACATCTCATCTGTTTGTTTTTTACACAAATCCATATTTTTATCTTTTCAAGATTGTCAATATTTTCATCTAAAAAACAAAAAAAATTATCGCCATTGAATACGATAATGCTGAAATTAAAAATACACCATATACAAAAAAGGAGTATTAAACTCCTTTCTTAACGTGTTGCAAATTGAGTTCTGCACATTTTATAAGCAACATATTTTTTCCGATAAGTCTCTTTTTTTGTATTCAAAGAAATCTTTGTACGTTGTCTTGATATATTATCCCTAACATCTTGTTGTTTTAGTTTTGCACTTAATTTTGTGTATTTTTCTTCAAAATTTATATCCTCTTTCATCAGAGAATAAACTCTTTTATTAAATTCTCTTATATCTTTTTCTGACCAATTTTCGGTATTTACTGCTCTGCAGAACTCTACAAACTCGTAAAAATTATTAAAATTCATATCATCTTTTACCATCGCCCTTCTCCTCTTTATTTCTACCAAACCGATGTTTAGTATACCATAATTCTAGACTAAAATCAAGGCAAAAGTAACCAAATAAGATACGAATCTATATTTCTATAGATCTACCCGATGGCATTTTTTTTATAGGTGTTGGAGTTATTTTTCTTTTTTCATTTAATTTTATATAACCTTTTGAATACATTTCTTCTTTTTTATTGCCTATTTTTATACTCACACTTCTGGCTTTTTCTTTTAGTTCAAGACGTTTAACCCAATTATCATAATCTTTACAAAAATTTGGATTTGTCTGGCGAAGACATTGCACTTTTTTATTAAACTCTTCTATTTCTTTTGCATCCCAATGCGGTATTTTCTCTCTATGAGTATTTAGATATAATCTAAATTCGTCAAATGTTTTAAAATTAGTAATTTCCATAAATATTCTCCTACTGATGATATGAAAGACTATCCAATACTCCTTGCAGTATATATGCTGCAGCAGACGAATCTAATACTTTAGCCCTTTTTTTACGAGATAAATCAACTTCTTTTATAAGAAATTTCTCCACAGCCGAAGACGATAAACGCTCATCCCATAAAAATATCGGAAGATTAAAATTTTGTTCCAAAATATCAGCAAACTTATGAACTTCTTTGGCTGTATCACCTTCTGAGCCGTCCATTTGTAACGGAAGCCCCATAACTATTGCACCAACTTCTTTTTCTTTAATTATTTTTTTTAATTCATTTATATCTGTTGAAATATCTTTACGATATAATATTTTATAAGAAGAAGCTACTGTTAAAAGCAAATCAGACACAGCAAGTCCGATACGCTTTGAACCATAATCAATCCCAAGTATTGCTTTGTATTTGGGAAGCAAATTTTTAAAATCTTTAATATCCATTTTTTCTCCTTCGCCATAATAATAACACAAAAAAAAATGATGTAAACAGTTGATTGTTAGGAAAAATTAAAGATATTTATTTTAATATAAAAATATACAATGTTTTTTAGGCCTTACTTATGATAAAGAAACTTTTAATAATTATCTGTTTTTGCTTTATTTTTTGTCCTAATTGTTGGGCAAAAGTTAAACCTGTTGAAGTACAAAAAAAAGAATGGAATATTTGGCTAGATAACTTAAAAAACGAGATGATGGAAAAAGGTATATCAAAAAAAACCATAAAAAAAGCATATAAAGATGATTATTTTCACGAGGTTAAAGAAGTTGTTTTGCAAGATAAAAAACAAGCAGAGTTTATTTTAACTTCTGACATATATATAAATAAGTTAGTAAACCCGAACAAGGTAAAACTTGCAAGAAAGCATTATTCAGACATTAAAAATAAATATCAAGATATTAGTGACAAATATGGTGTTCCCCTTAATTATCTTGTTGCCTTTTGGGGTATTGAAACTCATTTTGGTTATAACAAAGGCAAATACCACCTGATTGATGGCTTAACAAATCTTTCTTACAAAAACAGACGAGCAGAGTTCTTCAAAAAAGAATTATATAATATCTTAAAGATTATGGAAGAATATGATCTTGACGGTGACAAGATGAAAGGCTCTTGGGCCGGAGCTATGGGACATTTTCAGTTTATGCCCTCCACATATAATGCTTATGCTATTGACTATGATGGTGACGGAGTTGCTGATATTTGGGATAATTTTGATGATGCAATCGCAAGCGCTGCCAATTACTTATCTCAACTAGGTTGGAAAAAAGATGAGCCTTGGGGACAAGAAGTAGTTTTGCCGTGGAATTTAGATTATAATTCTATCGGCCCTAAAAAATACAAAAAAGTCAGCGAGTGGAAAAAAATCGGCCTTAAAGGAATTGACGATAAAGAAATAAAATTACCAGATAATGCAAGCGCTGCAATAACTCTTCCTGACGGAAGACATGGTAAAGCATATCTGACTTTGAGCAATTTTAGAAGAATTATGATATGGAATCGTTCCACAAACTATGCTTTGGCTATTGTTAAATTAGCAGATTATATAAACGATAATTATAAATATTCACCCGTTAATGAAAATAATTGCTATAAATTAACCAATGCGGATATTTTAACTATTCAACGTTTTATCAATAAAAAACTAAAAACAAACCTAAAAGAAGATGGTATATTAGGAAGTAAAACCTCAAACGCCGTAAAAAAATTACAGCAAAAGTGGAAATTACCCGAAGATGGTGTTCCTGATTATCAATTACTATACAGAATCCAAAACTTTAACCCTAAAGTAGGTTTTAAACTCGCACCTCAACCACGAAAGCCAAAGAAAAATTCTTAAGCCTTTTGCTATATGATTTTTTCAATAATCACAGATTCTTTTTCCGTTCTTATTTCGCTTATACTTACAGCTTCTTGTATTAATTTTATTACTTCTTTTATATTATCTTCATTCTCTGAATGAACATAGCATAGTGGGGTTTTTGTATCAACTTTATCACCTATTTGGCAAAAAGAAGTAAACCCTGTTGTGTAGTTTATCTGTTGAATAGGTGTTGTTCTGCCACCTCCTAAAACAATCACTCCTATACCTACTTTTCTTGTATCTATTTTTGATACATAACCTGCCGTTTGAGGATATATAGGTTTTACATATTTTGCTTTTGGAAGCATTGTATCGTAATTTTCTAAAATAAATGTATCAGCACCAAGCATAGATGACATCTTAACAAACCGCTCATACGCATAACCTTTATCTATAACATTTTGAAGCATTGCCTTGGCTAACAAATTATCTTTTGCTAATTTTGCATTTACTAAAATTTCAGAACAAAGAACATCTGTTACTTCTTTTAGACGAGAATCTGGTGTTTTACCGCTTAAATAATCAAGAGCTTCTTTTAATTCTAAAACATTTCCAACGGTATTTCCCAATACACTATTCATATCAGTAAGAATTGCTGTTGTTTTGGTATTGGCACCATTTGCAACATTTACTATTGAAGAAGCAAGTTTTCTCGCCTCTTCTTTATTTTCCATAAATGCTCCATTGCCACATTTTATATCCATTACAAGATATTGTAATCCTGCTGCCAATTTTTTAGATAATATAGAAGCGGTAATCAATGGAATAGACTCAACGGTTGCACAGACATCTCTGATTGCATACAACTTTTTATCTGCCGGAGCTAAATCTTTTGTTTGGCCTACTATTGCACACCCTGCTTCTTTTACTGTTTTTTGAAAAAGTTGTATTCCCACATTTGTTTGATAACCTTTAAGAGAATCAAGTTTATCTAAAGTTCCTCCCGTATGACCTAGGCCACGACCTGCTATCATAGGAACGTATGCACCACAAGCTGCCAACATCGGCGCTAACATAAGACTTACTTTATCACCAACTCCACCTGTTGAATGTTTATCAACTATCGGACCGTTTATGTCTTTAAATTTAATTATTTCTCCAGAATCTCTCATTGACAAAGTTAAATTAAGTGTTTCATCTTTAGTTAATCCATTGAGAAATACAGCCATTGTAAACGATGCAGCTTGAATATCTGCAATATCTCCGGTTGATATACCCTTAATTAAATAGTCTATTTCTTCTTTAGTTAATTCTTTTTTATTTCTGGTTTTTCTGATAATCTCTTGCGGTATCATAGTATTATCTCCCCTTAATAAATGTTGTAACTAATTTTATGAGCTTTTCGGAAGCTTTGTTCGCCTCTAATAATGTTTCTTGATGTGATGGTGTATTGTCAACAAGCCCTGCACCATAATTTGTAATAACCGACAAACCTAACACATCTATTGAACAATGTACTGCAGAGATTACCTCAGGAACCGTTGACATGCCAACAGCATCACCACCCAATGTTCTAAAAGCTCTAATTTCTGCAGAAGTCTCAAAATTCGGACCCAATACATAAAAATATGTTCCTTCTTTTAGTTCTATATTTAAAGATGCTGCTATCTCTTTACATTGATTACGAAGATGAGGAGAATAAGCATTATTGAGCGCCGGAAAACGTAGGCCATAATTTTCGTCATTCGGTCCGATTAAAGGATTTTTACCGCTAAAATTTATATGGTCAGATATTAGCATAATACTACCGGGTGCCATATCTAAATTTAGCGAACCTGCAGCATTAGTGACTATCAACTGCTTTATGCCTAATTCTTTTAAAATGTGAATAACATCTGCTATTACTTTTGGATTGTGTCCTTCATACAAGTGAAAACGCCCATTTAAACAAATAATTTCTTCATCTCCAATATAGCCTTTTATGAGTTCACCTTTGTGTCCACTAACGGTGGTTTTAGGAAAGTTAGGAATATCAGCATAAGAAACAGACACCACATTTTCCAAACATTTTGCAAAACCACTCAAACCAGAACCCAATATAACTGCAGTCTTCGGAGATTTAATTTCTAATTTTTTTCTAATATATTCAGCAGCATCTTTTATCATATTAAAACTCCTTTGGGCTAAATTGTTGAGGAAGCAAATCTTTTAATAAATATGTTTTGATGATTTTTTTATCATCTGCCAAATGTATTTTCGTAGAAGTTGTTGCAAACTCTCTAATTCTTTGCAAACAGGCTCCGCAAGGATATACCAATTCTTTCCCTGAAGAAGTAACCAAAATTTCTTTAATAACCTTATCTCCAGACGAAATCATCAAAGCTATAGCACCTGCTTCAGCACATGTTCCACACGGAAAAGATACATTTTCCACATTACAGGATGTATATATATTATTGTTTTCAGAAAGTATAGCTGCTCCGACATAAAACTTTGAATATGGCGCATACGCATTAGATTTTGCAACATTTGCCTTTTCTAACATTTCTTCTATTTTTGACATAAACTCCACCTTAAAATATTTTCTTTTTATATTTTTCACTATGTTATAGATTATTTAACTTTTATATTATACAATGATAAAAAAAATTAGCAAAGCTTATTTTTGAGTTAGGAGAAAAACGTGCTAAAAAAAGTTATTTTAGGTATAGTTTGTTTTATAGTTTTAACAATCGCCGGTTTAGGTATATACATTTATACTCTTGATTGGAACAAACACAAAGCTCTTGTTGCAGAAAGATTTTCACAAATTACCGGATTAAAGGCTGTAATTGATGGTGGTTTGTCGGTTGAATTATTCCCGACACCTAAATTTTCTGCGAAAATGGTTAAATTTTCAAAAAATAACTCTCGCTCGCCTTTGGTTGAAGTTAAAGAAATTTCCGCAAATGTTGAACTTATGCCTATGTTTAATAACGAGTTCATTTTGAGTTCTATGTCTTTAACCGGAGCTTCCGTTTTCTTGAATATTTCAGAAAAAGATGAACTTAATTGGAGTGGTGTAGGCAGCGGAGGCAGAAATAAATCCGGTAACGTAGAAGTATCTTTTAACGATATTCGTCTTACCAGTTCTACAATCATTTATGACAACAAAAAAACAGGCGACAAGTTTGAAATTCCTAACATTTCTTCTAATATTAACGCAAAATCCTTGGAAGGACCTTACCGTATAAGCGGTAAATTCATTCACAACAACAGCGAAATAAATTTTAATGGTGATGTTGTTAACAACAAAAATACTACCTTAAAAATGAATATCAGTAATGCAGATACGTCTTCAAAGTTTTCTATTGACGGAACCATCGGTAGTAAGGCAAAAGGTAATATTACATTTGATACAAAAAGTTTGTTTGATATTGTGTCTGTTATTTTTGGTGAAAATAAAATTTCAGATATGTATACTGAACCGTTTCTTGTATCCTTTGTATATGGTGTAGATAATAAGCAGACAAAACTTGATAATTTCACTTTAAAATATGGCAAAGATACCGCCGGCAGTGGTGTTGTAAACCTAAAAAAAGCGGATAAATGGATTATTGATGCCGACTTGGATATGATTATGTTTGATTTAGGTTTGTTAAGAGATATCAGTAAAGATGTTGTTGCTAAAGCAAACTCACAAAACAACAAAGAGGCTGAAAATAATAATTCCACAAAATATGATCTTAATGTTAATATTAAATCAAATTATGCTAAATACCAAAATGCTGATGCGCAAAAATTGATGATTGGTGTTAAGTATGCAGATGATGTTATAAATGTTGACAGATTTAGTGTTATTATGCCTGGTGAAACATATATAAAATCAGTTGGTAAAGTCAATCTTTCTCCAAAAGTTGAATACATTTTCAACCAAACCGTTGACAGTAAAGATTTAAGGATTTTTGCATCTGTATTTGGTTTGGATATTGCAAAATACACTTCTCAACACAACAAAAATTCCGTATTCAAACGTGGACAAGCAGAAATGATGATTAGCGGAGATTTATCATCATTAAAAGTTTCTGTTTCTCAGGCTTTGGTTGATGCTTCTACTTTTGCAGGAAATCTTGGCTTTATATTTAATAAAGATAAACCTATTGTTGTTGTTCAAGCTGATGTTTCTAAGGTTGTTTTTGATAAATATTTCCAAATAAGCAATGCAGATATGAAAAATGCCTCATTGAAGGATAAAATCATTTACCAAATGAGTATGTCTCCTTGGAAAGGCGACTTTGAAACAGATGCAACACTTAAATTCGGAAATGTAGTATATAATAACGTTGTTATTGATAACCTTGATTTACACTTTATTGCTGACAAAGATAAATTAGATGTAAAAAAATTGCATTCAACTGCATTGGGCGGAGCTGAGGTTGATATTACCGCAAGTTTGAATAATGTGTACGTTGATCCTTATTTTAATGAATTAACATATAGCGTTAAAACAAGTAACTTCCCATTCTTTGCCCAAGCTATAGGAATTGACACTGGAAAGAAAGGTTTATTTAAGCGTAAAATCTTTGCCACACAAGGTGTATTAAACGGTAGTTTATCTGATTTCAACTTAAGTTCTATTCAAAAATTCGGTGATGTTGAATTTTCATATACCGGTGATGTCGGACTTACAGATAAAAACGTAAGAACAGTAAAAGGAAATATTGAACTTAAAGCCAATAATTTCTTAAGTTTTGTAAAAAACATCGGTTTTGACTACACTCCGGATATTCCTGTCACAACACTTACACTTTCAGGTAATATAGAAGGAAGTAGCAAGAAATTCGGCCTGTCAGACTTGAGTGCATATTTGGGAACAAACCATATTGTCGGTCAGTTTGAGTATGATAATGAAAAAGCAAAACCTTTTCTTAAAGCAGATATTAGTTTTGACAAATTTGATATCAATCGTTATTTCAACATAAAGAAACCGCAAAGCGAAAAAAATGCAGTAAATGTTGCTGACTTTATTGCTAATCCTTTGTTCTCAGACGATAAATTTGATTTATCAAGTTTTTCTAAGTTAAACTTTAATATCACTTCAAACATTAAGAAATTGATATGGAATAATGAAGTATTTAATGATGCCACCTTTAAAGGTTCTCTAAATGATGGTTTATTAGATATAGCTAATTTTGATGCCAAAAGAGAGGATAGCAAAGTTAAGTTTGACCTAAAACTTAATACAAACAATATAGCTAAAATTGAGGGTAACTATAATATTGAAGGAATAAAAACACGAGGTTTCGGTGGTAATATATACTATCTTGACAAAGGAACTATTGACGCAGAAGGAAACTTCAACTCTTTGATTAGTTCTAAAAAAGAATTTTTTGAGAATCTAAACTCCAAAGGAAAATTCAGACTTTATGGAACAGCTTTTACCGGTTGGGATTTAGATATTATAAAATTTGAATTAGAACAAAGAAAATCTGTAGATGGATTTGATGAAGCCGTTATGAATAGTTTAAAAACAGGAAAAAGCTATTTTGATGAAGTTAAAGGTCGTTACGAAATAGCAAAAGGTGTTATTGTTGCTGATAACATTACTTGGTCTTCTCCTGTTATCAATATGAGTATGGACTTCCAATTAAACTTAAGCGATTGGAAATTTAATTCAAACTTTAATGCTTTATACAAAAACGCATCATTCTCTGATGTTTTGAAATTTAGTTTTGCCGGTGATTTGTCTTCACCTGAAGTTAAATCAGATTTAACAGAAAGCATCCAAAGAATCACTAGCATAGAAGAAAACGTTGAAAAAGTTAAAGCAAGCAAAGAGAAAGAGAAAAATGAGCTTCTTAGCAGAAAAATTGAAACTTTAATAAGCAATATAAGAATTGCTCAACAAAACATAAAACGTATGTCCTTAGACGTTGCTCGCTATAAGCCTCTTACTAACAATGTAGATGTTATCAAAGTGTATGAAAACAACATTAAAGACTTAAAACTTGCAGAAAACAAGTTAGTTGAGATTGAAAATCGCATTAGAAAGGCAGACGATGAAAAAACCTTAATGGATTTAGAAGCAACTCTTGCGAAAGAAACAGCCAGATTTATGTTTATTCCAAAGTTGTTGGAAGAAAATTATGTAGTTGATAGCAAATATGTTTTTGATGACACATTTAATAAGATTACTTGGTTATTTAACCTTGCACAAAATAACAGTTCTTATTATAACAGCTTAACAGAAGTTTATATGGCGCAAATTGAATTATTAAAATCAACGGAAAATCCTGTGGATGAGAATGTTGTTAATTCAATAAAAGAAGAAATGGACATTATTGCCGGTGATATTGAAAAAATTAGTAAACTTCATAGCAAAATCAGAGACAACTATCTTGATATTATTGATACCACAAGCATTTCTCGTATGAAAGAAAATAATGGTATTGCAGAACAAGCTTTGTCTACTATGTTTACTTATGTTAAACTTTTGAACATCAGTTTAGTTAATAACATAGATTCGTTTAGAACAGCTCTTGGCATTACTGCAAAAGATTATGATGCATATATGGTTTCTGTTCCGGAAAAAATAGAAGACATAGATATAAGTATGCCGACAACCAAAAATGGTGAAAAAACAACAGATAAAGCAAGAAAAAGTAAATCTACCTCAACAGATTCAAAAAAAAAATAGATTAGCCTTTTCTTTAGAAAATTTTTCTAAAGGTATATCAAACCTTATGATTAAGCTTGATAATCGCAAAAAGGCTGATGCTATGTCTGATATGGCTTTTTCCGGTGTTTCTGAAGTTCTAAAAGCTGATAATGAGCAAGTTATAGAGGCACAAGAATCTAAAGCTGATGATAAAGAGATTAAAGTTGCAAAAGTAACAGAACCTAAAGCTGATGACAAAGAGGTTAAAGTTGCAAAAGTAACAGAACCTAAAGCTGATGACAAAGAGGTTAAAGTTGCAGAAGTAACAGAATCTAAAGCTGATGATAAAGAGGTTAAAATTGCAGAAGTAACAGAATCTAAAGCTGATGACAAAGAGGTTAAAGTTGCAGAAATAACAGCACCTAAAGCTGATGACAAAGAGGTTAAAGTTGCGGAAGTAACAGAATCTAAAGCTGATGATAAAGAGGTTAAAGTTGCAGAAGCAACAGAACCTAAAGCAGATGATAAAGAGGTTAAAGTTGCAGAAGCAACAGAACCTAAAGCAGATGATAAAGAGGTTAAAGTTGCAGAAGTAACAGAACCTAAAGCTGATGATAAAGAGGTTAAGCTAGCTAAATCAAGCAAATCCGAAACCAAAAATTTAGAAAAAGAAACAGCTGAAGTTATTAATGCTAAATCTGAACTGAAAGAAATTAAAATAGCGGATAATATTAAACCGAAAATAGAAACAAATTTAGAAACTCAACAATCAGAAAACAATAAATCTCATAATATCGCCAGTAACATTATTGGTAAAACCAAGTCATTTTTCTCTAGGTTTGTATCAAAATTCAGTAAACATAATGAAACTAAAAACACCTCCGATTTTGCTACTTTAGATGTAGCACTAAAATCTAAAGTTAATAACAAAAATAAGGATGTAAACGAAGATACTCTGTCAACCGAAAATGAAGAAACAAAGAATATATTATCAATGAAAGTTAATCCGGTTATAGCTATGAGTATCGGCAGTAGCGAATCGCAACCTACAGATGTAAAAATTCCAACAAAATTTGATAAAAAGAAAGGTTTTGATAAAAAAGAAACTACCAACATTGATAACAATACAAACATAAACAATGAAACAAACGAAACCGAAGATTTAGCAATTGCTCACACGGACATCTCTGAGAATGAATTTTTGGAAATGTTTTCATCAAAAAATATTGATATAAATAACAATCTTGAAAATGATAACGAAGTTATTGATATAGAAACAGACATCAACGAAGAAAACCATAATAAGTATATCAGGAAAACTGATAAAAAAGTTATTTATTTCTCCGGAGATGCCGGAAAAATATCAACTGCTGACAATATATCCGACAATATTATTGTTAAAGATAAAAAATATCTTTTTGCCCCAACACATAAAAAATTACCACAAACAAGAGGAACTATAAATAAAAAGTTTGCTTCATCCGCAAAATAATCAGTTGGATGAATGATACTAAAACTTTGTAGTAATCAGGAGATGTAATATGTTTAATAAACCAAAAGTTGCTGTTTTACCTGTTGCCGGACTTTCCACAAGAAATTTACCTGCAACAAAAGCTATGCACAAAGGTTTTTTGTGTTTAAATAATTTACCTATAATCCAGTATGCAGTTGATGCTTGTGTTGAGGCTGGAGTTGAAGAAATTATCTTTGTGTATAGCCACGAAACAAGCCGTGCAATGTATGAAAATTATTTTTCACCCTACCCTTTTCTTGAAGAACATCTGCTTAGAAACGATAAGTTAGAATTATGGCAAGCACTAAAAAGAACATCTCCAAGCGGTATAAAATTTTCGTTTGCAAAACAGGATGAACCCAAAGGTAACGGACATGCAGTATTATGCGCCAAAGACATTATAGGTAAACGTGATTTTATTGTTATGTGGGTTGATGATGTTTATGTTAGCAGAGGAAAAGGTATTTTATCTCAACTTATAGACATTTATGAACAAGTTGGCGGTATTGTAGAAAATATTATAGAATTCCCTAAAAATGAAATATCTAGATATGGAGTATTTAAAGGTGTTGTTCGTAATGGCAATATCATAAAGGCAACAGGAGTTATTGAAAAACCTAAAATTGAAGAAATAGAATCTAATTATGCAAGTATGGGACCTTATATTTTACCAAACTCAATACTTGATTTGTTACCCAAAGTAACGAAAGGTAATAATGGAGAAATCAATCTTACCGATGCAATAAATCTTGCTGCTATAAATGGTTGTGATTTAAGAGGAGTTTTAACCGCTACAGAACGATATGATTGCGGAACTAATGAAGAACTGGCTAAATCTAATATTCGCTTATCCATTCGTAAAAATAAATCACTTTATAATGAGGCTCTGAAAACCATTAAAGAATTAGATGCTTCCGTATAAAATTAAAGACAAAAGGTAGAATATGATAAATTATATTTGGGGAGGAATGTTTTTAGTAGCAGTTTTTACTGCAATAATAAGGCTGATATTTTTTCAGGATATAGAAGTTTTTGGAAATTTAACTAAGTCTATTTTTGATAATGCTAAACTTTCTGTAGATATCTGTATTACGCTTATCGGAATATTGAGTTTTTGGCTTGGTGTATTAAAACTTATTGAAGAAACAGGAATTGCTCAAAAAATATCTAAAAAATTATACCCTTTATTTAGTATAATAATGAAAGACATACCGGCTGACAGTCCGGCAATATCTACTGTTGTTCTTAATATGGCCGCCAATTTTTTAGGACTGGACAATGCTGCTACTCCTATGGGAATAAGGGCTATGAATGAACTACAAAAATATAACTCAAAAAAAGATGAAGCAAGTGATTCACAAATATTATTTACTGTTCTTAATGCGTCTTCCGTTACTTTGATTCCGGTTACTATATTTATGTATAGAGCACAGTTAGGAGCTTTGCGACCTACAGATGTTTTTATACCGATACTGTTGGCAACATCCGTATCAACAATGGTTGGTTTTTTATTAGTTGCATTTAAGCAAAAAATTGATTTAAGAAATCCTATACTAAAAAAAGTTATGGCTTATTTTATACTGTTTATTATATCAACTTCTTTAATTTTCTTATCATTAAATTACGAAAACAGATTAATTGTATCCTCTCTTATTGGAAATATTTGCATTATCTTATCTATTGGAAGTATTATCTTTGTAGCTATGAAAAATAAACTTAAAAGCTATGAAATTTTCATAGAAGGTGCAAAAGAAGGTTTTAATGTTGCGATAAAAATTATACCTTATCTCGTATCAATGTTAATTGCTATTGGTGTATTCAGAGCTTCGGGTGTTTTGGATATTTTACTTGGGTGGTTTACTCAAATTTGTAAAGCTTTAGGATTTGAAGGATTATTTATAAACGCACTACCAACCGCTTTTATGAAACCTTTTTCCGGAAGCGGTGCTAGAGCTATGATGATAGAAACTATGAACACTTATGGTGCTGACAGCTTTGAGGGTTTTTATCATCTGTTATACAAGGTTCTACAGAAACAACTTTTTATGTTTTGACTGTATATTTTGGAGCAGTTAATATTTCTAAGACCAGATATACGCTAAAATATGGTTTATTATCTGATTTAGCCGGAATATTGACAGCTATTGTTTTGGCATATTTATTTTATGAAAAATAGGAGTTTAAAATGAAACTTTTAGTACAGAGAGTTTTGGAAGCAAATGTTGAAGTTGAAAATAAAATTGTCGGTAGTATAAAAAAAGGACTATTAGTTTTTTTAGGTGTAGAAAAAGGTGATGATATAACAAAAGCAAAATATCTATCAAACAAGCTTACATCTTTAAGAATCTTTGAAGATGAAAATGAAAAAATGAACTTAAATGTTGGTGATATCGGAGGTGAAATTTTGGTTGTATCTCAATTTACTTTAGCTGCAGATACATCAAACGGTAATCGCCCTAGTTTCACTAATGCGGAAGAACCGACAAAAGCACGGGAGATGTATTGTTATTTCAACAATCTGTTAAAAGAAAAAGGATTTGATGTTCAAAATGGTATTTTTCAAGCTGATATGAAGGTCAGACTAATAAATGACGGACCAGCTACATTTTGGCTTGAAAGATAGTTATTTTTTATTTTCTATAAACAAAATACTCAGCTTATTAGAAAGAGAGCTAACAGACTCTTTAAGTAGTTTTGTAAGCATTTTTTGGGCTAGTTTTTGCTTGTCTTCATTGTTATCTATTATAATATAACGGTTTTTTGTATCTTCTAAAACTATTTCATTATTTTTATCTGACACTTCTATTTTTACTGATATACCATAACGACTGTTTTTACCATCAATAGCATCTACTGATGATTTAATTAACTTCGGTAAAATATAGTAGTCTGCCAATTCTTTTTTATCCGTAACCAAAACTCTTGGAACAGAACTTAATTGTTCTAAAATTGCAGTTGTATAAGCCTTTGTTGTTGCATTCGTATAATACTCTAAATTTTCAATAAAAAATAAAGGCATACTATTGTCTGTTTCGTATATTGATTTAGGAAGCATTTTATTAACTTCTTCTGTTATTTCTTTTATTTTTTCATCATTTATTTCTTTATAACCATAGTCTTTAAGTATTGCATCTGTTTTTTCTTTATTAAGCGTTGCCTTAAATTCTAAACATACTTTATCTTTTGTATCAGTAGTTGTTGCTAAAGTTATATTATCCAACGCTCTGTCTGCAATTTTGTATGATAATAAATTATAGTCATAATCATTTAAATTTAAGTTTTTCTCTTGTATGTATTGAGAATTTTTTACAGCTAAAAGTGTTGCTTTGTCATAAGCTTTAAACTTAGCATCTTCCTTTGTTAAAGTTCCTTCTATTAAAGAACAAGCATTTGCTTTTACATATAAAGAAAAGCTGTCCTCTGTTGCCGTTGCCTCTGAGGACAACAACAACAAATAGAACAGCTTTACGACAATTTTTTTCATATCAGAATGATTATTCCTTAACTTGTCTTATAATTTCAATCCATTCATCAACTTTTTTGCCATTCTTATCTTTTATGGATAATTTATATTGTATTGCAGGTGTGGCATTATTTTGTGCAACATACCATTCCGCAGAAGGTTCAATTACGAAATCTGCATTGTTTATATTGTTAACAACATCAAATGTTTTTGAACCATTGATAATGTCTTTTGTAGCACCTTTCAGGCGGTGACTACCATAAGGCAAATCAGAGCTCAACAATTTAATGTCTTTAATATAAATTCTCTTTGTTCCTTCTTCATAAAGAGCAGCAGTATCTTGTAACATACGGTTTGTTGCACGAGTTGCTACAACTATATATGCTTCAGGTGAATATTTAGCTGTTGTTCCGATAGATACATTTGCAGGTTTTGCTCTCATATCTACAACTTCAGCACTATATGGATTTTTATCAACAGTTACTTCTATATACTCATTTTGAACTATTGGTTGTGCTACCGGAGCATTTTCAACAACTACGCTTGCAGATGATGTATCAGAAGAACCGTCATCTGTTATGATTTCTTCGTGAACAGTAACAACAGGCTCACAAACTTCTTTACCACAAGGTTCTTCCATTGTTGTAGTTGTAGTTATGATTTTTTTTGTCTTTGTTACTTTTGGTTTTGGTGCAACTGCAGAAGCACATCCGCAAGCAGGCTTGCAAGCTTGTTGGTAGCAAGGTGCAGGAGCTACTTCAGCACAAGGGCAATCAGCTACAATTTGAGGAGCTTGAACATAAACCGGAGCAGGTTCTACAATAACAGTTTCTTCGCTGATAACAGGTGCTTTTTCTTCATATACAACCTCATCAAATGTAACACTATCAACTTGTTCTTCATATACAACATCATCAAATGTAACACTATCAACTTGTTCCCATCTGCTATCATCACAAGAACAAGCTGCTAGTATTGAGCAAGTAATTACAGTTAAAACTTTCTTCATAAGGCTTCTCCTAAATAAGTTTTTATTTATTTAAGTTACTTTTAACGCAAAGCAATTAAAAAAACATTAAATTTTAGATTTACTTTTAGTTTTTTTATGATAACAAAGAAATGATTGAGAGGCAACATGACAATTACATTTAGCACAATTTTTTTTGCTTTTCTGCTACTTTTTAACAGAATCAAGAAAAACACATTCTTCATCGTGCATTTTTTTATCTTAATTTCAATAGCTTATTTTATGGAAAATTTTTTATCAATTTCTGCAAAACCTTTTGGAAAGCCTGCTTTTCTTGTATTTTTATTGTTACATTTTCCGCTTATCAACATCATCACGTTTATTGCTTACGGCAGAGATAAAAGACTTGCTAAACTAGGCCAGTGGAGAATACCTGAAATCCAACTACACACTTTAGAGCTTTTAGGAGGCACAATTGGAGCTATTTTAGGACAAAAAATATTCAGACATAAATGCAAAAAAAAGTCCTACAAAGCAACTTTCTATGCTACAATTTTCATACAACTGGGAATAATTTATTTTATATTAAAAACTCTGCATATATGGTAAAATTACATTATCATCACATCTTTTTGCAATGCTTCTGACGGCGGAATATTTTGACGCATTACCGCATTAAAAATAGGATAAACTCTTTCGCATTCCATAATAGATAATTCAATAATTTTTGTTATCTTGTCATAAAACAATTCTTCTTCATCCTGCAATATCATTGAATGGGTAAATATAGGCATTTTCTCCTTACTCCAATAAGAAAAATGTCCTAACCATAAATTTTCATTCAGCATAGCCAACAGTTCAAACATTTTACTACGATCTACTGCTGATGCTTCTATATTCAACAAACAAGAAATATGAACACAACGCAAATGCTCTTCGTATGCAAAAAAGACTAACATATTATCCCATTTACCCAGAACCTCAGCTACAAGTTCCTTACCATTTCTTCTATCAAAAGAAATTTTTTCACGAATAAGAACAGCTTCTATTGTGTCTAGAGGGATATATAAATTTTCTTTTAGAGCTAAATTCATTATTGTTACACCTTATTCTTTGTTGTGATATATTTTTGCAACAGAGCCGTATCGGATACAACACTAATATACAGTTTTCCACTTTTTTAAGTGTTTAGTAACCTTTACTATCATTTAAAAGTATTTTATTTCAGAGTTTTAAACTTAATAAATATTTTTTTATTGTTTTTATGTGGATTATATTTTTTTATTAATATAAATTTAAGTAATCTTAACAGTCATTTTGAGGTATAAATTTATGTATATTGATTTTCCAAATATTTCTCCAATTGCTTTTTCTATCGGCAAATTCGGTATAAGATGGTATGCTCTAGCCTATTTAGTTGGCATAATCGGTGGCTGGCTTTTAACCAAAAAAAATATAAAAAAATATAATTTAGGCATAAACGATGAAGAACTTGATGACTTGGTTTTTTATACAACTTTGGGTATAATATTAGGCGGAAGATTAGGTTACGTTATTTGTTACGGTGGTAATTACTTTCTCAAAAATCTTACTGAAATATTTGCAATATGGAATGGAGGAATGTCCTTTCATGGAGGCATTGTTGGAGTTATAGCTGGTTTGTTTTATTTTTCCTACAAAACCAAACGTCCTTTTTTGATGATTACCGACTTAGTTGCATTATACGTTCCTATAGGAATTTTTTTGGGAAGAATTGCTAACTTTATCAATGGTGAACTTTGGGGTAGAGCCACTGATGTTTCCTGGGCAGTAAAATTCCCAAGTGGCGGATATATTCCTCGCCACCCTTCTCAAATATATGAAGCAATGACAGAAGGTTTGTTAATGCTCATTATTCTTAACTATTTATGGAAAAAAGAGTTTATTCGTAAACACTATGGCATAATATCTTCTTTGTTTTTAATAATATATGCAATATCAAGAATTGGGATGGAAATATTTAGAGAACCTGATGCTCAAATCGGTTTTTTATGGAAAGGACTAACAATGGGCCAGCTACTATCTTTACCTTTCTTAATTTTGGGATTATATATACTAAACCGCTCAGTAAGAAAGCAATAAACTCTAGGCTTTTACTGTAATATTTCTTGTAAATTTACAGGCTTTTTGTAGATTTTTTTCTGCTCTTAAAACAACAGTCATTGCGTCCGCATCACTTCTCCTTGCTTCGCTTACGCATTGGGATATTGTTATTTGCAAATGATTTCCTTCATTAAAAATAAATATAGATGTTGCAATCGCCCGTCTTATTTCCTCTGCTTTTTCAAAACAAGCTTTAGTATTTATATTTGCAAACACAAGTATAAGCGCATCACTTTGATAATTGTATATTAATACATCTTTATTTGTTTTTTGAATACTTTTAACAAACATCTTTTTTAGGAGCAATGCTTTTCTTTCTCCAAAACGCTTTTCCAAACGATTATATTCATCAATATACAAAACAGAAACACTATATTTGGGTGGTAGTTTTTCTTCTACCACATCTTTTATATATTTATTGCAAGTAGGAATATTTAATTTTTCATCTTTATATAACACATAGTGAATATAATATACAGTAACTAAGCATTCTATTAAAACACTTAAAAAGAAAAACAAACTAAAAGCCAACAGATTACCGGAGTAATAAATTGCCGTTGTCAATGCTATTGATGTAAAGAGTGTTTTTATAGTCAAAATTCTTCCCTTGACTATATATTTTATAAACAACAATAAAATACATATTATATCTACATAAAATGCAGGATAATTCAGCATACCGATATGTTTATAAAAATATACAGAATCCGCATCCGTTCCAAGACGCTGCAAATATTCCAACAATGCTGTTTCAAAAAACAGAAAAACAAACAACAAACTCCAATTTTTTCTAATTTTTGCAGATTTACATAAAACATTTATCAAAAACAAATTCGGTAAAACCAAAATTGTCCATACATTATACCCTGATGAAAAAATATAGTCTTCACCATAAGCATAACGCATACCATTTATTATGATATAGCTCATATATATCAAAAACAAATTTATAACCGAACTTACCAATTTAAAATAAACAGATACCAGCAAACCTATCATTACTGTAGAAATAAAAAGGGTATGAAAACATTGATATACCGAGTCTGTATATGCAGATATAGAAAAGAAATATAAGAAGAATACTCCCATAACTACTGACGGAAGTAACAAATTTTTACTATACGATATTATTTTTTTAGTTTCTATTCCAATGTTTAACACAACATACTCCGCTTTATTTATTTGGGAGCATAATAAAATAAAAAAGTTAAATTTTATTTACACATTTCAAAATAGAACTGTCACCATAAGAATAAAAACGATAACGTTCTTTAATCGCATGCATATATCCTTCTTTCATTCTGTCTGTTCCAGCTATTGCGCAAATTAACATAAACAGAGTTGATTTCGGAAGATGAAAATTTGTAATTATATAATCTATGATTTTAAATTTGTAACCGGGAGTTATAAAAATAGATGTTTCGCCATTAAAAGGATGTAGTATGCCTTGTTCATCTGAAGCTGTTTCTAATAAACGAACAGATGTAGTTCCTACAGCCACAATTCTTCTTCCTTCTTTCTTAGCTTTATTTATTATATCACAAGCTTCTTTTGATATTATTCCGTATTCAGCGTGCATTTTATGATCTTTGGTATCATCCGTTTTTACAGGCAGAAACGTTCCTGCCCCAACGTGCAATGTTAAAAATACTTTTTCAACCCCCTTTTCTTCCAAAAGTCTTAAAACGTCATCCGTAAAGTGTAGACCTGCAGTAGGAGCCGCTACTGCCCCAACATGTTTAGCATATACAGTTTGATAATCTTCTTTATCATTATATTTATTCCAAATACCGGTAGTCGGTTTATCTCTTTTTATATAAGGTGGAAGTGGCATTAAGCCATAAAGCTCTAAATTTTTGGATAACTCATCCGCACCACACTGAAATTCTATCAAAACTCCGTCTTCTCCGTGTTTTTCCAAAACCAAAGCCTTAAAATTTGATTTTTCAACCGCAATATCCGTTGTATAAAAAGTTATTATATCATTAGTGCGTAATCTTTTTGAATTTTTAATAAAAGCCCACCAAATCAAACCGTTTTCAGGATGATAAAGTGTTACTTCAACTTCCGCCTCTCCTCTTTTGCCATACAAGCGAGCAGGGATTACTTTGGTATTATTAAACACCAAGACATCACCCTTCCCTAAAATACTAGGTAAATCATAAAAATGTCTATCATATATTACTCCTTCATCAGACATATCAAGCAATCTGGAAGTATCTCTTGGAGAAGCCGGTTTTTTTGCTATAAGTTCTTTGTCTAATTCAAAATCAAATAAATCTACACGCATTTTTTCCTCAACATAAATATTTTAAGCTGTTATAGACTTATTATTTATATTTATCAACTTATTTTTACAAAGAACAAAATAAGAATAAAAAATAATATTGACAATTTTTCAAAAATTATTTAAAATTGACAAAAAATATATTGCAACTATTCAATAATTGGTGTATATTCCCCAAAAAGAAGTAATAAGTTTAGGAGTTTTGTATATGGCAAACGGCGCATTAACATCTATGACTATTGAAGAAGCGTTTAAAGTCGCTGGCGGTTATGATTGTACCCCAACAAATGAAGAACGCTTAACAGCTCTTAATATGATAAAAGATCATAATAATGATGTAATTAGCAGAATAAAATATGCTGCTGATAGAAATGATTCTTCA